>JBAXCN010000058.1:0-20095 GCA_037141455.1 Bacteroidota bacterium | reverse complement strand
GACAAACGAAGCCTAACTAATTTAATAATAGTTAGGCTTTTTTTATGTTAAATTTGTAAAAAAAAGGCATTTAATGAATTCTTATTTATTCTATCCTTCAAATTGCTTCAAATCTTCTTTCAATTTTTTATCGAACCAAAAAGTTCCAAATGGAATAAATGATACTAAAAAGGCAAGCACTGTTTTAGCAAAACTCCATTTTACAACTATAAAAACTTGCAATAATAAAACTCCATAAAGCACAAATAAAACACCATGCAGCCAACCCATGTATTTAACTAATTCGGGAATGTTTAAAAAATACTTAAATGGCATTGCTATAAAAAGCAGTATTATAAATGATATTCCTTCTAAAATAGCAACTATTCTAAAATTTTTTAATGCTTTTAATTTATTTTTCATTCTAATTCTTTAATATATTTATTAATTAATTTATTGCACAAACATAAAGTTAATGCACATTAAATTAATAATACTTTTTTATTATATTACCAAAAAGCATATTTGCATAAAATAAAAAAACGTGAAAATAGTAAAGTTTAAATTAAGCCAGTTACTTATAATACTAATGGTTTTTACATTATCGTGTAAAAGCAAAAAAAATATTATTGCTAATACAAAAAATGAAGTAAACAACTCAATTGAAAATAACAAAAAAGCAATTTTTGAGAATATAAAATTGCAACAAAGTACTTACAATTATATTTCGTGTAAAGGAGAGTGCGAATACAATGATGGGAAAAACACTTATAATTTCGATATTCAATTAGAAATGGAAAAAGATAAATTCATTTATGTAAAAGCAACCTATTTACTTGGTATTGAAGTTGCTAGAATGTATATAACCCCTGAACAAATTCAAATTATTAATCATTTTGAAAAAACCAATACATTGGCAAAATATGATTATTTAAAAAAATATAGTTCAGCTAATTTAGCATTTAATAATATTGAAAATATAATTTTAGGGAATGCAGTTTTTAATCAAAGTGAAACCATCTCTACACTTGATTCGAGTGAAACAAAATATATTGTGAAAACTATTTTAGAAACTACCTTACAACAAAGTGAATATAATAAGAACAAAATTTTTAAAATAGAATCAAATATTTTAGAGGATATGGTTAAAAACCAAGTATTTGATTTAAAATATGGTCAGTATACTGAAAATGGTACAGATTTTTATCCAACTGAGATAGCTATCAACATTAGGGCAGAAAAAAATTTAGGATGCAACATGAAACTTTACAACTTTGCATACGTAAAAAAGAAAGATCCTCTAATTCGTGTTCCAGCAAGTTATAAAACCATTAACTATTAATAAAAATGTACTTACATATATAATATTTATATTACTTTTTAATATAAATATTAATAGTGAAATACATGCACAAAAACCAAATATTAAGCGCAAACAACTTGAAAAAGAGCGAAAAGTTTTACTTGAAAAAATAAGTGAAACAAAAAAAGTAATTGCCATAAATAAACAAAAAGAAAGCATAAAACTAACTCAACTAAAAGCGATTAATGCCCAAATAAAAACTAGGGAAAAGGTTATAAATAATATAGGGCAAGAAATATTTGAAATAACAGTAGAAGTTGATGAAAGTAAAACTACCATTGATACTTTAAATTCACAATTAGCAAGAATTAAAGCGGAGTATGCTAAAAATATATTAGCTATTCATAAAAATAAAAATAATATAAACAACCTTGCCTTTATTTTTAATGCCAAAGGTTTTAACGATGCCAATAAACGCATAAAATACCTTGAAAAGTTATCGGAGTACAAACAACTACAAGCCAGATTAATTACTAATATTCAAAAAGAAATTAACCAAGAAGTAAATAAAATGCTTCAAGTTAAAAAGCAAAGCGAGCAACTTTTTAATGTAAAAGAAGGGGAGAAAAAAGAACTTGAGGTTGATAAAAAAAATGAAACAATTGTATTAAGCACACTTCAACAAAAACAAAAAGAATTACAAGTAGAATTGGCAAAGAGTGAAGCAATCTACCAAAAGCTAACTTTAAGAATAGCTGAATTGATTCAAAAAGAAATAGATGAGGCAAGAAAAAGAGAAGAAGAAAGAAGAAGAATTGCAGAGTTAAAAGCGGCAAAAGCCAGGGCAAAATTAATTGCAGATAACAAGAAAAAAGGCATTGAAACAAAACCGGAAATAAAAAAAGTACCCACTTCTACTTTATCGCCCGAGGATTTAAAAGCCAGCAATGATTTTGAAAGCATGAAAAACCGATTAGTTTGGCCTGTAAACAATGGTTTTATTTCAGAAACTTTTGGCACACATCAACATCCAAAATTAAAATTGATCAAAACCAATAACAATGGAGTTAATATTTCTTGTAAAAAAGCAACACAAGTTATTTGCGTATTTAAAGGAAAAGTAAAAGCCATTTTGCCAATACCAGGAATGGAAACATTTATTTTAATAAAACATGGTGAATATTTTACCGTGTATGCTAAGTTAGTAAATGTACAAGTAAAAGTTGGACAGGAGTTGAATGTAGGCGATGTGTTAGCAACAGTTTATACCGATGAAACGGAAAATAAAACGGAATTACATTTTGAAATTTTTAAAGCAAAATCGCCTTTAAATCCTGAGTTATGGTTACGAAATTAAACCAATTTTTTTGCAACAGTACCCACAAAATCTTTCAAGTAGTACGGTTCAAAGTATGCCACATCTTCAAACTCATTTTTATCAAAGGCCGCTTGTACCAATGATGAAATAAAACTGGCATTACAAACATATCCGATTTCGAATTTCGTCCCGCTTAAACGGGATGAATATTCGAATTTACTTTGGCATTTTGCCGCTCCATTTCCAATAAAAACTATTTCGTTTTGGGCAAGCTCATTTGCAAACGAATGCTCATCAATTATTTTAGCTTGAGTGGGTAATATTTCTGCTAATTGATTGTTAAATAAAGCGCAATAAACTTCCATTCTCCTGGCATCTATCATGGGGCAAATGAGTCCTGAATAATTAGGATTTTGCATTAAATATCCATTGGCTAAACTTTGTAAAGTATTGATGCCTATCATTGGAATTTGCAAAGCATAACAATATCCTTTTACCGATGAAACACCTACACGCAAACCTGTGTAACTTCCGGGACCTTTGCTCACTGCAATGGCATTTAAATCTTGTAAAGTAATGGATGCAATATCCAATACTTTTTGAACTAAAATATGTAATTGCGAAGCATGGTTATTGCCTAATTTATCTTCGGCAATCGCAATTGTTTTTCCATCATTTGCAATAGCGACAGAACAAATTTCGGTAGCAGTTTCTACACATAAAATGTAAGCCATTTTAGTAGTTTAAAAGTTCACTTAGTTTTTGTGCAACCTTATCAGCATTTGGTAACATTTCAGCTTCTAATCCCATATTTAGCGGCACCGCTGGTAAATTTTTTGCCCCTATTGTCATTACTGGAGCATCTAATTTAGTAAAACAATTTTGCATAATTCGGGCTGCTAAACTTTCAGCAAACGAATTTAAAATGGGTTCTTCGGTTACTACCAAACATTTACCATGTTTCATCACACTTGCCATTATTGTTTCTTCATCCAATGGCTGTAAAGAGCGTAAGTCAACAATTTCTACTTTACCTGTAAATTGCTTAGCTGCGGTTAAACTCCAATAAACGCCCATACCCCAAGTAATAATGGTACAACTTTCACCATTTTCTATGGCGTCATTGCTGGCATGCTGAACTATATTTGCTTTGCCAAATGGCAATACATAATCTTCATCGGGTTCAATGCATCGGGCTAATTCAGTTCCAGGATTTTTACTCCAATAAAGTCCTTTATGCTCTAACATAATACAAGGATTTCCATCGTAATAGGCAGCTTTCATTAAGCCCTTCATATCGGCAGCATTGCTTGGATAAGCAATTTTTATACCTTTTAAAGTTAACAATGTCGATTCGATACTTCCACTGTGGTATGGTCCACCGCCACCGTATGCTCCAATAGGAATTCTAATGACACAACTTACTGGAAATTTACCCATGGTTAAGTAACTTGATTTGGTAATTTCACAAACCAATTGATTAACGCCACTCCAAATATAATCGGCAAATTGAATTTCTACAATTGGTTTAATACCAACTGCACTCATACCAACAGTTGAACCAACAATATATGCTTCTTGAATGGGTGTATTAAAAACCCTATCATCACCATATTTAGCTGCAAGTGTTGCTGCTTCGCGAAAAACTCCACCTAACCTTGCGCCAACATCTTGTCCATAAAAAATGGCTTCTTTATGCTTACGCATAATTTCATCCACTGCATGTAAAGCAGCATCAACCATTACACTTGGTTCTTTGCCTTCAGGTGTTCTGTTACCTACTTCTTCCGAAGCTTTCGATGGCGCATAAACGTGATGTTCCAAAGTATCAATTTTGGGTTCTGGAGCATTTACTGCATCATCAAATTGCGAAACAACATAGGCAATGGCCTCTTCGTTTATTTTGTCTAATTCATTGCTGTAAGCAATATTATTCTCTAAAATATAATTTTTTAATTTGGGAAATGGATCGTTTGCAGTATGCTTTTCCATGTCTTCATCGGTTCGGTACCATTCCTTGCGAACTCCCGAAGTATGATGGCCCAACAATGGAACTTTAGCACATAATAACAATGGTGCACGGTGAACTCGCACATATGCCAAACATTCTTTAATGGTTTGATAGGAAGCAGCAAAATCACTTCCATCTACTCTTCTGCGTTCTAATCCTTTGAATCCTGCGGCATATTCATAGGCATCCATGGCGCGCATTTCCTCGCCACTGGCACTAATTCCCCAGTTATTATCTTGTACAAAATAAATGATTGGGAGTTTTTTTAACACTGCCATTTGTAATGCTTCCGCAATTTCGCCTTCGGTTACCGATCCATCGCCTAAACTACAAACCACAACTGGTTTTTCGTCAGGATTATTCAATCCTTGACTTTCTTTATAAGCTACTGCATGTGCCATACCGGTAGTTGGTATGGCTTGCATTCCGGTAGCACTGCTTTGATGTGGCATTACAGGAATTCCCTCTCTGCGTAACGATGGGTGTGAGTAATAAGTTCTTCCTCCCGAAAATGGATCATCGGCTTTGGCCAATAACTGCAACATTAATTCATAAGGTGTTAACCCTAAACCCAAAAGTATGCTTTCATCTCGGTAATAAGGTGATACAAAATCGTATGTTTTTAATTGAAATGCCAAAGCCAATTGAACTGCTTCGTGGCCTTTACTAGTTGAGTGAACGTACTTAGTTATATTTCTATTTGCATCGTAAATATTGGCCATGGCACGGGCTGTACACATTAGCTTATATGCTTTTAAAAGTTCTGAATTTTCCATTTTTAAAGAGAAACGCAAGGATAATTATAAATTATGAATTTTAAATGTTGAATTTTGAATTTTAAAGTAGGAAGTATGAATTATAAATTATGAATGTTGAATTATAAAGTATGAATTATAAAGTATGAAGTATAAAGTATGAAGTATAAAGTATGAAGTTGGAATGTTAAAGTATGAATGATGAAGTACGATTAGGTTATTCCTCTACAATTTTACCACGCAATTTTTTGGTTATTGCTTTGGTTTTTTTAGTTGTAAGTCTTTTTTCAATACTGTTTTTAGTTGGTTTTGAAGCTTTGCGGTGTTTTTTAACAATAAAACATTTATTTAAAATGGAATATATTTTTTTGATAGCAATAATTTTATTTGCTAATTGCGATCGCTCCGTTTGACAAACAATTTGAAGAATGCCATTATTATTTAACTTATTTGATAGCTTTTCATAAATTATAATTTTATCGGATTCGGTCAATAATAAACTGCTTTTTATATCAAAATCAATTTGAACTTTGGTAGCAACTTTATTTACATTTTGTCCGCCTGCTCCACCACTCCTACTGGTTTTAAATACAAATTCGTGGTTCAAGTATGGTTGTTCAAATTTCATATTGTTATTACAATTTACTTCCTATTTAAGTTTTTTTAAAAATTAAAATTTCCCCGAAAACTTCCAAATAAACCTTACTTAAATCCACATAACTTTGGGCATTCAATTTAATTTTTTCAACTTGCTCGGGAGTAATTTGCTTCACCACTTTTGCGGGTGAACCAAGCACCAATGAATAAGGCGGAATTTGCATGCTATCGGTTACTAAAGCATTTGCTCCAACAATGCTAAAATCGCCAATAACTGCATTGTTTAAAATGGTGGCATGCATGCCAATTAACACATGGTTTCCAATTGTTGCACCATGCACAATGGCCGAATGACCAATGATGCAATCGTGGCCAATATGCACCGGACAATTGGGGTCAACATGAATGACAGCATTGTCTTGCACATTGCTTCTATCTCCAATCATTATGTCATCATTATCGCCACGCAAAACAGCGCCAAACCAAATAGAAACTTCATTCCCTAGGTTTATATTTCCAAAAACAGTAGCATTATTTGCAATAAAAACATCAGTGCCTTTAACAATTGGTTTTGTTAAAGTATGTTTCATTTTTTCTTTATCTAACATGGTTTATAAAGCTAAAGCAATATCTAAATAAACATAAATATCATCGGGTAATTCATCGCCTTTTTTGGTGGCACGTTTATGACCAGTTCTTACTATTATTAAATGGCTATCAGGCACTGCAAAAATGTATTGTCCACGAATGCCTCGGCAATAAAATATATCGTGACCTTTGTGTTTCATCATCCACCATTGGTAACCATATTTGTCGTTTGGTTTACCTTCCGTATCTTTTAAATTGGCTAATTGAATGGATTCATTCACGTAAGATGTATCCAAAAGTTGTTCACCATTCCAATTGCCTTTATCTCTATAAAGTTTTGCAAATCGAGCAAAATCGCGAGTGGTAGCATACCAACAACAACTTACTTTCTCCATTCCATCTGTTTTATCTAAACTCCAAAAAGCGGGCTGCTCAGCTCCTATTTTTTGCCATAAATTTTCAGCAGCAAAAGCAGAAATACTTTTAGTTCCCAATACTTTTTTCAAAATTATACCTAACAGCTGCGTATCACCACCTTTGTATTTCCAAGTAATTCCAGGAGCATGTTTAACCCCCGATTTTAAAGTTAATGCATTTACATCATCGCCATAATAGGCTTCACTTGGCCATGCCCATGGACTTGAGTAAGTTTCATCAAAATCAACACCACTGCTCATAGTTAATAGATGTTTAATGGTAATTTTTGATTTTTCGCCTTCTTTGTAACTATCAATGTAATTTCCAACTGGTTCATCTACACTTTTTATTAAACCTTGTTTAATGGCAATGCCAATTAAAACTGCTGTAAAACTTTTGGCCATACTGAAAGAATTGGTTACACTTTTGTCGTTATACTGTTCCCAATAATTTTCATATATAATCGAATCATTTTTGATAACCAAATAAGAAGTAGTTTTAAAATCCTCCATTTTTTTCATCAATGAATCATCAATTTTTGCTTTGTTATAATTAACCGAAACTGGCCATGGTTGTGGTTTTGTAGAAGCCATTTCTCTATATGAAAATGAATTTAATTCATCAATATCAGGACTTAGTTTACCACTAAAAATGGTCATGGCAAAAACACGGTTTAAAAAGGTTTTGCCACTGATTAATATGGCCGCTTCGCCAATAAGCAGTAAACTAATAATAACTATAAAAAACCATTTGATGAATTTCATATTTGAGGATTGATTAATTGAATAAGATTCCAAATATAAAATTATTTGGGAAATATGGTTGGTTGGAAAATAAGTAAATTAAATAAAATAGGTTTACTTTTAATAATTAAACCAATTCATAATTTGCATTTCGTCCACTTTGTTTTTCTGCTTTCAAAATACCTTTTTCTACTAAGTCTTTTATGTCGCGGAGGGCAGTATCGTTTGAGCTTTTGGTTATTTTTGCCCATTTTGCAGTTTGTAGTTTTCCATCAAATCCGTCAAACATTTTGTTTATCATTAAACGTTGTCTTTGATTTATAGACGTGTTTTCATGTAATCTCCAAAAATTAGATTTGTTCAATATTTTATGCATGGTATTTTCGGTTTCATATAAGGCGTTTTTAAGACAAAATAAAAACCAACTAAGCCATTCAGTAATATCGCCCGAACTGTGTTGCACTTTTTGTAAAACTTCGTAATAGTGTTTACGTTCTATTAATATTTGGCTCGACATACTATAAAATCGCTCTCCATTATCTTCGGCTCTTGCAAGTAATAAATCGGTAATTGCTCTTGCTATTCTACCATTGCCATCATCAAAAGGATGTATAATAATAAACCAAAAGTGAGCTATAGCCGCTTTTAACACCTGGTCTATGTTTTCATTGCTGTTAAACCAAGTCAAAAATTTATCCATTTCAATTTTCACCAAATCAGGATTTACTGCTTCGAAATGTATTTTTTCTTTACCCATTGCTCCCGAAACAACTTGCATTTTTCCTGTGCGATATTGTGCTACTTCTATTTTATATGGACCACTGTAACCAGTTGGAAAAAGCGCTGCATGCCAACCAAGCAATCGTTCTTGTGTAAGTGGTTTTTTATAATTTTGAGTAGCATCTAACATCATTTCTACCACTCCTTCTATGTTGCGATTGCTAGGTACTAACCCAGCAGTATTTATTCCCAAACGTCTGGCAATAGAAGAACGAACTTGGTCGTAATTAAGCAGCTCCCCTTCTATTTCTGACGATTTTACTACATCGAGTGTAAGGGTAGAAAGCGTAGCTTCTTCTTTTGCCGAAAAGCCAAGCGCATTCATTTGTCCATTTATTTTTCCTTGGGTATTACGTACCTCGCCAAACACAGCATTTATTGCTTTGTCTTGCCATGTAAACTGTGTCCAGTTTTTATATTCGTAAATGTATTTTGCCATTAAAAACTTTTTCTCTGCGGCAAATATACAAACTTATCACCGCAAATTTGCGGTGATTAATTTAGTTATTCACCGCAAAAAGATTTAAATAAAAGTTCGATTATGATTTCTAAACTAAAAATATTTGTAAAATATGGTTGGTTGGAAATATTGGTTTTGAATTAATAGCAACTGTTTTCTGTTATTCAACTCCTTCGGAGTTGATAATTTCCAATTTTATCAATCACCGAGTTTCACTCGGTGCTATTCAAATTCAACTCCTTCGGAGTTGTGAATAATGAAGATTAGTCGAGTTCGTTTTTCAAATAACTTTTTAAATTATTTCAAAAACTAATTATATAAATTACTTGCAATTGAAACTAAGTAATGAAAAGAGCTTTTTAAGCTCAATTCGAGTATTCAAATATTTCAAATTTGACAACTCCGAAGGAGTTGAATTTGAATAGCCCTGCATGCAATGCAGGGAGAATAAAACAGTACAAAAGCAACTCTGAAGGAGTTGAATTTTTTATCACAAATATTAGATTCAACATTTAATTAAAAAACTACATTTTTATGATTTAACAAATTTTGTTGGATGAAATAATTTGGCGCCACAAAATGTGATACACAAAAACAGTTGAGTTTTTCTTGAAATATTTTATTAAAATTGTTCGTGCCAAAATTGCAAAAACCAATAACATTATTCTCTTTGCTTAAAAAATATTATGTATTGATATTGTTTACTGCCCTATTTTTTTTAATAATATATGAGATTGGATACAGAAGCTTCAAAAATTACTTTTTAAAAAATAAATCAATTCAATGTAAAGCCATCATTGTTGATGAAAAAAATTATTTTGGAAATAGTCCGGTGTCTCATGAGTTTTCATATTCATATAGTTTTGAAATTAACGGAACAATTTACAAAGGAAATTCAAACGACTCTTCTTATGAATTAGGAGATACAATTTTAATTGAATTTGTATGTTTTTATCCAAATTTTAATAAACCAAAGCATTAACAATAAATCTACTTCTTAAACTGCGTTTCGTGTAGTGCAGTATAAAATCCATCTTTTAATTATACTTTTTCAACCATTCTTGAATTTCAATCATAGCATCTTTATGAGAAATGCCTTCATTATTTTCAGATTGCTTGAGTCCAATACTAAAAGAATGTTGGATTTCTATAGGTAATTCATCAAACCAATTTTCTTGTTCAGTTTCAATTTCCATAACAACTATACTGTAATAGTTTCTTTCGAAAATGTTAGAAAGCCAACTGCGCTTAAGTCTTCATCTAATTCGGGCCAATGAATATAGGCACCTTCACCTTTAATCTCATAATTTTGAATTTGAGAAAGTGTACCTTTTCTTAAATTTGGATACCAATTAATAGGTGTTCCAATAATTCTATCATCGTTTAATTCAACAAACAATTTATCATTATCAAACCAAACTTTTTTTATAGAAATCATAAGTATTATTTTAGTTTTAACTTTTCCTTTTTCGTGAAAGTTGTAATTCTTTCTTCTCTTTATCTTTAATTATTTGTTGTTTTAGTTTAGCTTTTTCTTTAATTTTTTCTTGCCTTTTTTCTTCTTTTTTGTGTTCCTTTTTTCTTTTAAGCTCTTCTTCTTTTTCGGATTTTCTTCTTAATTCAAATATAAATTTTTCTTTTTTCTCATTTACAGTTTTTTCATGTAATTGAACTACCTCGTTTAATAAAAATTCAGGGGTTACATTTAATCGAGAAAGAACCAAATCAATATCATATTCATAAATTAAGTTTTTAAATGGAAAAACCAGTTTGAAATATTTTATATCACTTTTATTAGCTTTAGAAATTAGCATGTATAAAAATATTTGAACTAGATCCTTTTTCATCCTTTTATCTCCTGTTTTTATCTCAATTAGAGAATCTGTCGATATAAAATCTACTCTTCCTCCAATATTTTTATACTCAATTCTTTCTTGGTAACTAATTAGATTTCCTAATTTCGCAATCAAATCTTTACATTTATCTAAAGAATTTGCCAAGTAATGAATTTCTTCATCATAATTTCTGAATAGCTTATACAAATTATGAGCATCTGTTTTCGGACTACCGCCTGTTAAGTAATAAGGCCAATTAATTAAAATATTTTGGAAGTATAATAATTTAATTACATCAATATCCTTTACTATCCTTTTACTATAAACGTTCTTTATCAAAAGATTGAATATAGTAGAAATTATTTCCATTATTTTATGGTACTCTAAATAAAAAACTTGCCCTGTTCTGATAAAACTAAATTTTACCAAATTATCAATAAAATTATAGGGTGTAGATTCTTTTATACTATTTGATGAGATACTTTCAACAATAGAATATGGATCTGTTAATTTCATCTTTTCGTAGTCATTATAAATTATAATATCTCCTTCCCCCCTCATGGTAGTAGAATAAAGTCTTCCACTTTTAATGTTGAAGTAATCCACTTTTAAATCATCCTCCAATTCAATGTACATTTTTTTCCATTCTTGTATTTTTTCCTTATAATGAGAAATATAAAAACGTAAACTACTTTTTTTATTATGCTTGTATTGATAAGTTAAAATAAATTGCTCAACAACACTTCCAATCATGCTGGTACTTTTAATTTCATTTTTTCTAATTTCAGGCTCACTTTCTTTAAGTAAAGAAAAATCAAAATAACTTTCAATTAATGCTACACTTTGTTTGCTTCTTGCTATATCAGATATAGTATACATATTCTTAAATTAATGGCTATTATATTACAAGACAAAAAAATTTACAGATAAAATGCTAAACAAATAAACCTTACTATTTCTTAAACTGCGTTTCATATAACGCAGTATAAAATCCATCTTTTATTTGCAATAAACTTTCGTGGGTGCCGCGTTCTTTTATTTCACCTTTGTCTAATACCAAAATTTCGTTTGCTTTTTGAATGGTGGAAAGCCTATGCGCAATTACAATACTGGTGCGTCCTTCCATCATTTTTGCAATGGCATATTGAATAATATCTTCTGTTTCTTGGTCAATGCTTGAAGTGGCTTCATCTAAAACCAACACAGTTGGATTTACAACCATTGCCCTAACAAACGATATCAATTGCCTTTGACCCATGCTTAAAGTTAAGCCACGTTCTTGCACTGATTGGTGATAACCATTTGGCAAACGACTAATAAACTCATGAGCACCTAATAGTTTTGAAGTAGCCACCACTTGTTCCATGGTTATATCTTTATTGAACAGTGAAATGTTATCGTAAATGGAACCACTGAATAAAAATACATCTTGCAAAACTACTGAAATATTTTTTCGTAAAGAATCGGTTTGGTATTGTTTTAACTCCACTCCATCTATTAAAATTTGTCCTTTTTGGTAATCGTAAAAGCGACTAAGCAAGTTAATAATTGATGATTTTCCAGCTCCAGTTGCCCCAACCAATGCCATATTACTGCCTTTATTCAATGTAAAAGAAATATTATTTAATACATAGTTGTCGTCAACATAAGCAAAGTCAATATTATTAAATTTTATTTCACTTTTTAGTGTTTCAAATGGCATATTTCCAGTTGATTCTATATAGGTTTCATCATCAACCAAAGCGAAAATACGTTTACTTGCTACCATTCCCATTTGCAACGTATTGAACTTGTCTGCAATTTGACGGATAGGTCTAAATATCATGGAAATGTACATAATAAATGCAACAATAACCCCGGCAGAAGCTTGTCCATTTATGGTTTCTTTTGCTCCATACCATACCACCAAACCTATTGCAATGCTTGAAATAATCTCAACAATTGGAAAAAAAACAGAGTAAGCAAACACACCTCTAATATTAGCATCTCTGTGGTCTTTGTTTATTGCTTTAAATTTTTCAAATTCTACATTTTGTTTATTAAAAATTTGAACTATTTGCATTCCAATTAAATGTTCTTGAACAAATGTATTAAGCTCAGAAACTTTATTGCGGACTTGTTCAAACGAAATTCGAACATTTTCTTTAAACCAATAAGCAGCCATTAATAAAATGGGTAAAACAGACAAGCTTATTAAAGTTAATTTCCAACTTTGATAAAACATAAAACCCAAAATAAATATTATTTGAAGCAAGTCGCCCATTATACTTATAAAACCTTCACTAAAAACTTCGGTAATGGTTTCAATATCGCTAATACAGCGGGTTACCAATGTTCCAACTGGAGTATTATCAAAAAACTTTAGTTTTAATTTACTTAAATGTGAAAATACACTTGCTCGCAAATCTTTTATAATTGTTTGGCCTAATAAGGCGCCTAAATAGCTTGAAAGTAATTGAAATAAGGTTGATAAAATAAGTAATCCAAAAACTATTGCAGAGTAAAAATAAATATTTTTAATTTCATTTTTACTTAAAAAATTATCAATAATAAACTGAATTAAATAAGGCCTTACAGTAGAAAGAAAAGAAAATAATATGGTAAATGAAAAAGTAAACCAAAAAAGTTTAGCATGAGGAATTGATAAATTAAAAAGTCGTTTTAAAACATTATTTCCTTTTGAGATTGGTTTGTTTTTTTGCATTTATTTTTATAACACTAAACTAGTTGATCGCAAAGTTTTTCTATTTCGTTTTTTGTGGGCATGTTTTTATAAATAATATTATACATAGCATCCATAATTGGCATTTTAATTTTCATTGTTTGGTTCAATTCAAAAACTGTTTTGGTGGCATAATAACCTTCTGCAATCATTTTCATTTCTAATTGAGCCGATTTTACTGAATATCCTTTACCAATCATGTTTCCAAAAGTACGGTTACGGCTATGTTGAGAATAACCGGTAACTAATAAATCGCCAAGGTATGCAGAGTGATTAATTTTCCTATCAGCATCAGTAATTGTTCTTAAAAAACGTTTCATTTCTCTAATGGCATTGCTCATAAGTACTGCTTGAAAATTATCGCCATAACCCAATCCGTGGCACATACCTGCTGCTACTGCATATATATTTTTTAGTACTGCACCATATTCCGTTCCTCTCACATCGCTTGAAATTACAGTTCTCACATTTTTATTAGAAAGCATACTTGCAAAGTGTCTTGCTAAAGTAGCGTTTTCACTAGCAATTGTTAAATACGATAATTTTTCAGCTGCTACTTCTTCTGCATGGCAAGGACCAGAAATTACAATTATTCGTTTTTCAGATATTTTATATTCGTCTGAAAAAAAATCACCAACAATTTGTTTGGTATGTGGCACCAAACCTTTTATAGCTGAAACTATTACTTTTTCCTTCAAATCATTTGCTGTGATTCCCTCCATACTATTTACCAAAAAGGCTGAAGGAATTGCCATAACCAACAAATCGCTGGTATTTATTACTTCTTTTAAATTACTATTCACCTCAATAGAATTAGGATGAATTTCAATTGTGCTTAAATAATCTGGATTGTGGTGTTTTTCTCTTATAAAATTTGCTTTCTCTTCGGAACGAACCCACCATTGAAGTTTATGTATATTTGAGTTATGTAACTCTTTATGTTCAATAAGTATTTTAACTAAAGCAGTGGCCCAACTTCCTCCTCCTATAACAGCAATATTTTGGGGTAAATTATTTTCCATAAAATTATTTTGGTAGTTTCATTTTATACTTAGTATTTGCTCCGCCTTTACTAATATTAATTAATTTATTTTTTATCAATCGTTTTTTCAATGGAGTTAAATAATCAACAAATAATTTTCCTTTTACATGGTCGTATTCATGTTGAATTACTCTTGCTGCAATTCCATTAAATTCCTCTTCGTGCCATTCAAAATTTTCATCTTGATATTTAATGGCAATATCACTCCATCTAAGTATATCTTCTCTTACAAATGGAATACTTAAACAACCTTCTTCAAAAGCCCACTCTTCGCCCCATTCATCAATTATTTCTGCATTTAAAAACACTCGCTTTAAATCAGGGTATTCTTCATCTTCAAAACCACTTGTATCAATTATAAATAAGTTTATGGCTTTTCCTATTTGTGGAGCAGCCAAACCAACACCTTGGGCATTGTTCATGGTATCCCACATGTTATTTATAATGTCTTTCAAACCTTCATAATCGGCCGTAACATTTACTCCTACTTTACGTAATACGGTATCTCCGTATGCTACAATTGGTAATATCATTTATTTAAATTCAAAATATAAAATTCGAAATTCGAAATGTAAATCCGAAATTAGAATTTGATTAGCACTATTTTTTTTCGAATTTCGAAATTACTTTTTCGAACTTCTATATCATAGACATATAAGTTTGCAATATTAAAACTGCACTTAATTGGTCTACATTTTCTTTTTTTTCTCTGTCTTTCTTTTTCAAACCCATTTCTGTTAAAGTACGCCTAGCAATTACTGAAGTAAAACGTTCATCGGCTCGTTCAATTTTCATGGTTGGAAAATTTTTAACAAGCAAAGATATAAATTTTTCAATATGTGGCGTAGCATCTGTGTCATCGCCATTATGTCGAGTGGGTTTTCCTACTACAAAACAACCAACTTCTTCTTTTGCGGTGTAGTCTTTCAAATACTGAATTACATCTTTGCTATGCACCGTAGTTAGCGAACTAGCAATGATCTGCATTGGATCGGTAACAGCCAAACCAACTCTTTTTGTTCCATAATCTATTGCTAATATTCTTGGCATTGGATTTTTATAATTTTATTTTTTCAATCAATAAATTAACCAATCTATTGTCTTCATCATCCCAATGAATGTTTTTTATATCTTCAATTAAATAAATCGAAATTCCATCGTAGATTCCATCTGAAGTAAAAACATCAATTACAAATTCTTCTTCACCAACTTCTTTAATATAACCATATAAGCCCAAATCCCTATACAAGCTTACATGAATTAACTGTAGTTGACTTTTGGCTTTTAATAATATTTTACTAAAATCAATGATAGGGTCAGAAAAAAAGGAAGGACTAACAGTATCAACATAAATGGTTTTTAAATTTGATATTTTTAGTTCTAATCTTCTAATATAGTTATCGTTCATATCAATTCCATAAATATCACTGGTTTTAACAGTGATCATTCCATCTGGAAATCCTTGCGGAGTGACTGATTTTATAGTAACTATTTCTTCATTTAAACCTAATACATACCCAACATTAGATTTATGTGCATCATCATTATTGGTTTTTATAGAAACCAATTTATGGTTTTCTTGAAGCAGTTTTAAGTTTTTTAAAATAAGTGGTTTCATGGTTTACTTATAAAGTTTAATGTTTAAAATGCCTAATACCAGTAAAATACATCACCATTTTTTGTTGGTTACAATATTGCACCGAAACATCGTCTTTAATTGAACCTCCTGGTTGAATCACAGTTTTTATTCCTTCGTTAAATGCTATTTCTACGCAATCAGGAAATGGAAAAAACGCATCGCTGCTCATTACCGAATCTGTTAAATCAAATTCAAAAGCTTTGGCTTTGCCTATGGCTTGTTTCAAAGCATCCACACGAGAAGTTTGTCCGCAGCCAATTCCTAACAATTGCTTGTTTTTAGCCAATACAATGGTATTCGATTTAGCATGTTTTACTATTTTATCTGCAAATAATAAATCATTAATTACATTACTATCAGCACCTTGCTCGGTAACCAAAGTTAAGTTATCAGCAGTTAAAATTACACTGTCTTTATCTTGCTCTAAATGGCCATTTAAAACTGTTCGCATGGTTTTGCCTTTTGGCAATAATCCATTTTTTTCTAAAATAATTCTATTCTTTTTACTTTTTAATATTTGCAATGCAGCTTCATCGTAACTTGGCGCAATTAATACCTCCAAGAAAATTTTATCCATAGCTGTTGCAGTTTCCATATCTATGTTCCTATTGGCAACTATTACGCCACCAAAAGCCGAAACTGGATCACCAGCTAAAGCATCGGCCCAAGCTTGCGCAATGGTTGTTCTACTAGCTAATCCGCAAGGATTGTTATGTTTTATAACAGCTACAGTTGGCTCTTCAAAATCTTCCATTAAATGGGTAGCTGCATCCACATCTAATAAATTATTGTACGACAATTCCTTTCCATGCAATTGAGTAAATATTTCATTTAAATCACCATAAAAAACACCTTTTTGGTGCGGATTTTCTCCATAACGCAATACTTGTGCAGGCATAGTGCTTAAAGCAGCAAACTGAGTTTGATTGAAATAATTTTGAATAATGGTATCGTAAGCAGCAGTGGTAGCAAATGCTTTTGCTGCATATATTCTGCGTTGTTCAATGCTGGTTGCTCCATTTTGTACCAATAAAGTTTCAGCTAAAATTGCATAATCGTTTTTATTGCAAATAATACAAGTGTCATTGTGGTTTTTTGCTCCCGCCCTTATTAAAGAAACCCCGCCAATGTCAATTTTTTCTATAATTTTACTTTCTTCATTGGTGCTTGCTAAAGTTTCCTTAAATGGATATAAATCAACAACCACTAAATCAAAATAAGGCATATTAAATTCGGCCATTTCTTTTTGGTCTTGCTCATTGGCTCTGCGTGCTAAAATTCCACCAAACACTTTTGGATGTAAAGTTTTAACCCTTCCACCTAAAATGCTTGGATATGCTGTTAAATCCTCTACCCTATTTACTTTAATTCCTAATTGTTCAATATAATCTTGCGTACCACCGGTACTGTATATATTGATCCCTAATTGGTTCAAGGCTTTTGCTAAAACATCCAAACCATCTTTGTAAAAAACTGAAATTAAAGCATTTTGCATGCTGCGCGGTTGATTCATAAAAAATATTTGCTTTTAAAAACGAGCCGCAAAAGTAAGATTATGTATTTATTAAAAAATTAATATTGACAATTTAATTTTAATTTATAATTTTGTTTAATAAGATAAATTACATTAAATGAAAAAATACAATTACACAATACTTATAGCAATTGTTATTATATGTTATTTAACTTGTTGCCGAAAAGAAATATCAGATATTGACTATAAAGTTAGAGAAAAAATAATATTTAACAAAGAGTTGTCAATTGATTTAACTAAATTAAAAAGTTGGAATAATCAGCATCAACAGTTAATTGGAGATTTAACAACATTTCAGTATGAAAAATTTGGTAATAGTGTTACTTATTCAATTCTGACAAAAGAGATTGATTCTAATGATTTTCAAATAGTTTCTTCTCTTTTCACCCCTAACGAAATAATTGTACAGATAGCTTTTTACACCTATGATGACAATCCAAGCGAAATTGATACATTAGATAATCAATCAATAAGTGGTGCTAGTGTTTATTATATAGAAAATAATAGGATGTTTCATAAACTATTTGTGAAGCAAAATAATGGAGAATTAATTGAAAGAACTTCATATAGTGTGGAGGCTAATATTACTAGAATGGAGGATATCGTTCACATTTTTATTAATGAACCTAATATTAATGATGCAAACTCATTTGTTTTTATCAGAAATGAAAACTTCAATGAAAATGAACTTTTATACAAAAAATCTTATTTACCACTTAAAGAAGCAATTTATTTAAAAAATTATTTAGAGGAACACGAGTCTTATAGACAGTTACCTGGCGAAGATGGTCCAGGGGGCAGAACCTGTGGAACAAGGTGCAGTGGTGGTTATCCGGACCAAATTTGTCGTTATAATGGTACTTGTGAGGATGTTTGTGCAGCCAACATAACTTTGAATACTTTACAAACAAATAACAACCAGCTTGTTACTAACTTTATTTTTTCAAAGTATTACAGTTTACGGGATAGTTTATTTTCAAATAATGGTTTAGGTGATAAATACAATTTGTATTACAAAGCTTTATGTTGCGCATTAATTGATGATATTGATTTAAATTTATCAATTGAAGTGGCTTACTTGCTTCCAAATATAAATGAAGCTATTGATAAAACATTTAATACTAATTATACTGATACTATAATTGGAACAAATTTATCAATTCAATTAAACACTTTTCTTACTCAAATGAAAAGTATTAATAATAATAATGATTTTAATACTATTTTAACTGATATTCAAAATGATATTGATAATTTAAAATCAAAAAATAGATTAGATTTTAGAAATGAATTTTATGAGCAATAAAAAACATTTAGTTTTTGCTTTTCTAATGTTTGTCTCCTATGCTTTCAATAAATCCATCTTAATTTTTATTTGGAGTAATACAGAAAATGATTTTGATTTTTATTACAACTTATCTTTCTTTTTTATTTTTATTCAATTTATATTATTTCCATTAATTGGATTACTTTCAAAAAAAATATTCTATCAATTATTTGGCATTATTGGTGTTCAGTTTCATATAATTAACTTTTGGGATAATATGATGAACTCAAATTGTGTAAATAGTATAATTGATGTTACAAAATATATATTGATAGCGGTAAATTCAATTAGTGTAGTTTTAATTTTAATCTACCTTATAAAATCAAAATTAACATTCAATAAAATATTAGTTTTTGATTTAATAATTAATGGTTGTTTAATTTTAACAATATCAAAAATTTTAAGTTTTTTGTTCAAAAAGAGTTTTTTGTAATGAAAGTAGTTCAGACAAAACATACATGGGTTGATTATTATTTTATTGCTATAGCTGGCTTGTTAATTCATTTAATTATAAATTATTCAATTAATGAAGTAGGAGGATTAAATTATTTATCAAATTTTAAGCAAAGTTTTGAAATAATTTGTATGTCACTTTTAATAACATTATTTGGTTTGTTACTCTCAATTACCACTGGTGCAATTAGTAAAATTTATTTAATTCCTTTTTTTATTCAACTTCCTATCTTTTATTTTTATAATTTCTTTTGGAGTATAGCGTTTATTGGAAGTTTAAAAAGTTATAATTTAACCTTAAATGGTATTGAAAATCATAACACTAAATTATTATTATTTATTGTATTTTGGTTAATGATAATAATTTTAAGGATTGTAATTATAAAAAAAATTAGTGTTGATTATAAAAAAATTATCATTACAAATTTTATTGTTATGTTTTTATATAATCCTATTTTAAAACTAATCTTTTATTTAATTTAATTATAATGTAGTCTTCTTAAAATCTTGATTATGATAACCTCTTGATTAATTAATAACTATGTATTTATTGATAGAAATAAAAAAACTAGTTCCATTCATTTCTTAAACG
>JBAXCN010000057.1:0-20406 GCA_037141455.1 Bacteroidota bacterium | reverse complement strand
AATTGTTAAGTTACCAATTGCTAGTTATTTAAAAGAGTTCCATGAATAATAATTTTAACTTCTATATAATTCTCATTTTTTTATATGCAACAACCCAATCGTTATAAAAAAAGCAACGATAATTCATTTTATTAAGTTGAATAGACTTACATAATTGATGGTTATTAAAAGATAACAATGTTTCTTCAATAAAATTAAGAAATTTTGTTACATATCTGTTACCACTACCTAAAGTGTTTTTATTTTCCACAAATTCTCCAATTTTCTCTAAAGTTGATAACGCTTTTTCATTAATAATTATATTTATTTATTAAATCTTTTATATGCTTCATTTAAAGTAATAGCTGGAGATTGCTCAACATCAATAATATAGGACTCTATTTCTTCGTTAGTTGCCGTCCTACCTATTCCAAAAGCAATATCCGTGTCGGTTAATTTATTTGATTTAATATGTTTATAATCTAGATTTAGATCTTTTAAAAGTTCAATTACCAACATACCATTTGGCTGCTCATCGTCAATTTCTATTATATGTTTCATTTCTTTAGTTATTATAATATTTAATTCATTTTTTTTCAATGTTTAATTGTTAAATTGACAAATGCACTCAACGCTCATTTCTCAATTCACAACACTAAATTCACAACTCTCAATTCACAACTCTCAATTCACATTTCACATTAACAAACTGCATTCGGATTAGGAAACATGTCGCTTTGGTCTTCAAATGTATTGTCTAGGCAAACAAAATCTTTTTCAATTAAGAGAAATAATTCTTTATCATTATCAAATTTAAAATTATTCTGAAATCCAACCAATTCTGAGTTTACCCAATTATTAGCTATTAAATGTGGAACCATTAATGTTATTTTATTATTAAGCAAATTAGCTGTAAGCTCCGAAACCTCTTTAGTTGATTGTATTGCATAAACAAGTTTGTTTTCTAAAAACTCTGTAGCTTCCTCTAAATAGCCCGCTTTACCAAAATTATTAACCTCTGTTTGTGTTAGCCTTATCCTTATTGAATTGCCTTTTATACGAATTTTCATCTCATTTTTTTAAGTTTCAAATTAAATAAAAAAAATCAACTATGTTAAGAAATTATAAATTTATGATACTGAACTATTTTAGTATGAATATAAACTTATTGTGTTTTAACAAAATAAATTAAATTCGCTCCCTCACAACAAAGAACGAAAACCTATTTTTATCTATTTTTTAAAATGACTGAATTAAACGACTTGAATCCTTCTGATGCTGCAGTAAAAGCAGAAGCAAATGAATTAACAAACGAAGAAACTACTATTGTAAATGAAGTAGTAATTGAAAACACTTTTGAAAACTCAAATTCAAATGAAGAAATAGTTTCAGAAAGTGAAGCTATTGAGGCTAAAATGGAAGCAGAAAATATGAATGAATTAGAAATGATTGAAGATATTGTTTCTGAAGAATTAATTGAAAAACCTGTTTTAAGAGAAACTACAATTGATGAAACAACTTTAGCTGTTGATAATATTGAAGTAGTTATTGCACAAGATGCAAGTATTGAAAAACCATTTGAAGAAGAACCGCTAAATGAAAGTGAAACACATGAAGGGGTAAAAACTGAGTTGAAAGAAACTGCAGTAGAAGCAGAGTTGAACACAGAAACAGCTTTATCTGAAGTTTCTAATTTAATTAATAACGAACAAAATCCTGAATCAACTTCTAATTTAGTTACCGATGCAATAGAAATTGCAATTGACGAACATGAATTTGATGCTGATATAGCCGCTATAGAACACCATGAATTGGCTGAACAAAACAATTATGGAAGTAAAACTAAAGATGAATTATTAGCCATTGCATTGCTTGCAACGAGTGAAAAACCTCATACTGAAGCACTGCAAATATTTAAGGAAATTAAACCATATTTTGATGCTGCCTTAAATGAAGAGCAAAATATTGCTTTACAAAAATTTATTGAAGAAGGTGGAGAAAAAGATGATTTTGAATTTAAAGCAGGTGTTAATTTAAGAGATACTTTTAATAAAGCGGTAAAAGAATTACGCGATAGAATATCCGCTGCAAAAGCAATAGCAGAAGCTGAAAGAGTTAAAAACTTAAGAGCTAAAGAGAATATTTTAGAACAAATAAAAGCTTTAAACAGTTCAGAAGAAACCAAAGAAAGTTTAGTAAAGCTAAAGGAGTTACAAAGTGAATGGAAAAAAATTAAAAATGTACCCAAAGAACATGTAGAACGTTTATGGGAAAGTTATAGGGTATTGAACGAAATATTTTACGATAAGTTAAGTATAGACAATGAAATAGCCCAACTTGATAGGGAACGCAACTTAGATGCTAAAATAGATTTATGCAAAAAAGTGAGTGAACTGGCTGAAGAAAAAAGTATAAAATCAGCGTTAATAGCTGTTAAAAAATACCAAGAAGATTGGAGAAATATAGGACCAGTGCCTAAAGAGGCGAATGAAGATATTTGGAATCGTTTTAAAGCTGAAGTTGATAAAGTTTATGCAGGTATAAAAGCAGAAACTGAAAAAAATGAAATTGTTCGCCAAGAAAACTTAAAACTTAAGTTAGCAATCATTGAAAAAGCGAAAGAATTAACTGATTACACAACCACAAGAATTAAAGATTGGATGGAAAAAACGAAAGTTGCCAATGATTTAATGGAAGAGTGGAAAAAAGTTGGTTATGTGCCAATGGCTGAAAGGGAAAAAATTTGGGAAGAATTCAAAAACAGTAGAAACTCATTTTTTAACAATAAAAATAATTGGTTCAAAACATTTAATGCAGTAAGAAACGAAAATTTAAAAAAGAAATACGAATTAATTAAAGAAGCGGAAAACATTGCAGCAGCGCCAATTGATTGGGGTAAACAAACAGCTACTATTAAAAACTTACAAGATCAATGGAAACTAATAGGCCCTGTTCCTGATAAGTTTAATGATGAAGTTTGGAAGAAATTTAGAACAGCATGCGATTTATTTTTTGAAAAGAAAGCAGAACGTTTTGCGGAACAGAATGCAGAACAAGGAACCAATTTAATTGCTAAAAAAGAATTAATTGTAAAGCTTGAAGCTTTAGCAGGGCAAGAAACCGAAAATGAAAATGTTTTTGACGAATTAAAAACCATACAAAGCGAGTGGAGCAAAATAGGTTTTGTGCCTAATAAAGACAAAGACACAATAACCAAAAGTTACAACGATTTATTAGACAAAATATATGGCAGATACCGTGAGTTAAGAAAAAATATGCGTCAAGCAGATGATAAAGCACACTTTGAATCGATGGCTAATAACAACGATGGTGGACAACGTTTACAAAGAGAAGAGCGTATTTTGCAAGAACGCATTAAAGGTTTAAAAGCTGATATAGACACGTGGGATAATAACCTTGGTTTCTTTAAAAATACCAATGCAAAAAATGAAATGGTAATTCAAATTAACGATAAAATTGCAGCAGCCAGAAGAATGATAAAAGAATTAGAAGAAAAAGTAAAAACCATTAGAAATTTAAAAAATCAATCAGCAAAAGCAGAATAAAAATTAACCAACAAAAAGCTAAATTAAATTTAGCTTTTTGTTTTTATAAATAAATACAATGACAAAAAAAATAGTAAATGTAGGCAATATAGCATGCGGTAGCGATGAGTTATTTTTAATCTCAGGCCCATGTGTAATTGAAGATGAATTGATAATGATGAAAACTGCCGAAAAATTAAAAGAGGTTTCGGAAAAGTTGAATATTAAAATAATTTACAAATCATCGTTTCAAAAAGACAATAGAAGCAGTTTAAAATATTACGATGGACCAGGATTGGCTAAAGGAATTGAAATTTTAGCTAAAGTAAAAGAACAATTTGGCTTCTCTTTATTAACAGATATTCACTATCCTGACCAAGCTGCTGCTGCGGGCGAGGTGTGCGATGTATTGCAAATTCCTGCATACTTGTGTATGCAATCAACATTAATGGTGGCTGCTGCCAAAACTGGCAGAGTAGTAAATATAAAGCATGGTCAGTTTTTGGCACCTGAAAACATGAAACACCCTGTTCAAAAATGTATAGATTCAGGAAACGACCAAGTAATTTTAACTGAACGTGGATTTACTTTTGGTTATAACGACATGGTAGTTGACCCAAGAAGTTTCTTTTTAATGGGACAAATTGGTTATCCGGTAGTGTTTGATATTACCCATTCTATCCGCAAATATGGTATTCCAAGTGCTGATGCAAAAGGTGGTGCACGAGAATTTTTACCAGTATTAAGTAGAGCGGGAGTGGCTGCAGGCGTTGATGGTGTATTTATTGAAACGCATCCTGATCCAGAAAAAGCATTATGTGATGCTGCTTCGCAATTAAGTGTTTACCAATTAGAAGAGTTTTTAAAACCGCTAATTGATATCCATAATTTAGAAGTAAGCTATAGGTAATAATTTTTTTAACAGCTATTTTAAATAAAAAAGACGCGTTTTCGCGTCTTTTTTATTTATTTCAATACTTTGTATATGAATAAATTAATTAGAGGATTAAACTTAAGTCAAGCTACTTCGCTTAACATGATTGACATGGTGGGGATTGGACCTTTTGTAACCATTCCTTTTATTATTCATACCATGGGTGGACCGCAATGTATTTTGGCTTGGTTGCTTGGTGCATTGCTTTCGTTTATGGATGCTTTTGTTTGGGCTGAGTTAGGAGCTAAATGGCCACAAGCTGGAGGTTCTTATGTGTTTTTGCAAAAGTTATATGGCAAAAAATACGGACGAATGCTTTCTTTTTTATTTGTTTGGCAAACCAGTATTCAAGCGCCTTTAGTGGTGGCTTCTGGTGCTATTGGTTTTGCCCAATACTTAACTTTTTTACTTCCATTAACCGATATTGAACAAAAAATAGTTTCAGGTTCTTTGGTATTAATGTTGGTTTGGGTTTTATATAGAAACATAAAAACTTTAGGAAAGCTTTCGGTTATTATGTGGGTGGTAGTTGGCTCCACTATTTTATGGTTAATTGTTTCTGCATTTACTCATTTTAATGCTCAAATGGCTTTTACTTTTCCTGATGGCGCGTTCGACTTAAAGCCTATGTTTTTTGTGGCTTTAGGGCAAGCCTCTATTAAAAGTATTTATTCTTATTTAGGTTATTATAATGTATGTCATTTAGGTGCTGAAATTATTAATCCACAAAAAAATATACCTAAAAGTATTTTCATTTCTATTGCAGGTATTGCCATATTATACTTATGTATGCAAATAGGAATTTTAGGGGTTATTCCATGGCAAGAAGCGCAACATTCTACTTTTATCGTTAGTACTTTTTTTGAAAAATTATACGGACACACAACGGCTCAATTTGCAACTGCTTTAATTTTGTTTATAGCAATAACTTCATTATTTGCAGTGATGCTAGGTTATTCCCGAGTGCCTTATGCAGCGGCAAAAGATGGCAACTTTTTTAAAGTATTTGCAAAGCTTCATCCTACCAAACATTTTCCTCATGTATCTTTATTGGTGTTAGGAGGTTTAGCTTTTTGTTTTAGTCTTTTGTTTAAATTAAAAGAAGTAATAACAGCAATAATTGTTATGCGTATTTTGGTTCAATTTATAAGTCAATCTGTAGGGTTAATTGCACTGCACTATAGATCAAAAAAGTTACGATTGCCCTACAGAATGCCTTTATTTCCCTTGCCAGCTATATTAGGAATATTGGTTTGGTTATTTGTTTTTTTTAGTAGCGATTGGGAATTTATTGTGGGAGCGTTATGTATTATTGTTTCAGGAATTATATTGTATTTTATAAAAGAAAAATTTGTGGGTGTAAATAACAAACAATTGGAATAACTGATTACATATATTAGTAAAACAGTTGACTTAGGTCAATTAATTGTTTACCCATTTTATGAACTTTGTGAGCATTAATTAATAGAATAAACCATGAATATAATATTTAATACTACAACTTCCCTTCAACAAGTGCAAGAAACTTTTAATAACCGTTTTCCATTTTTAAAAATTGAGTTTTTTGCTGATTTAAATAAACCATTGAATGCTGAAAATATGGTTAAAAACCACCAAATGGAAATTGGGAAATTGGCCCCTTTAAACGCAACAGAAGGAATTGAAATACATGGAGCAAATACTATAAAACAATTAGAAGAAGGATTTGTAAATAAATTTAGAATTGCAGCACAAGTGTTTCATAAACGTGGACAATCATGGATTTTAACAACTACCTCTGATGATGAAACTTTAGACTCGTTGAATAGTAAAGCGGAAGAAGATAACAAGCCACTTCCTAAAGAGGAAGTAATCGATTCGGCTGATAGAATGGATTTGGAATAAAATTAAAGTTTTTAATAAATAGCCCTATAGTTTTTTAGGGCTATTTCACATTTATTTTAACTTCATTTGTGAGTAAAACGGATGCTCGGGATTAATAATTAATTGTTGGCTTTGAGGATGAATTAACACATCCATATCTTCTAGCGGAATGGCTCCTAAAAGTGGTTCATTACTACCTTCTAAAACCATGGCTAAACAAACAGTATTTCTATTCTTAAATTTAACGTGTACCGGACCAACTACATCATAAGTTACAATATGCCCATTAGCCAATTGTCCATTGCGTTTTTCTACAAATGGCAATTGTAATTGAGCTTGAATATCTTCATTAATGCAAAGATTGTATGCACCTGTATCAACCAAAATATTTATTGATAATTGTTTAATCTCTTCCTCTCCAATAATGTGACGTTTGGCAAGTGTAATGTCTTCACTATTGGTTAAAGTAATATCAGCATAAACAAGTCCCATAATATTTGTTTTATAGTTCAAAAATAGCTATTAAGTGTTAATTGACAAAAGCAAAATTATTTTATTTAAATTAATGGAACTTCTATTAATATATTGAATCTTTTAATTCTTTATCAAGAGCCAGAGGCTAGCTGCCAGCTGCTAGCAGCCCTACAAAAAATAATCCCCCATCTTCCGAACTTTTTGAGTAGTTTTGTGTTCGTTTTTTTATATAAATGAGTCAATCAAACAACAAGGAAATTATAATTAAGGGCGCACGTGCACACAATTTAAAAAATATTGATGTAAACATAAAGCGTAATAAATTAACAGTAGTTACAGGAGTTTCAGGTTCAGGCAAATCGAGTTTGGTATTTGATACCCTTTATGCCGAAGGTCAGCGCAGGTATGTTGAAAGCTTATCGGCTTATGCAAGGCAGTTTTTGGGTAAAATGAATAAACCTGATGTGGATTATATTCATGGCATTTCACCCTCCATTGCCATTGAACAAAAGGTTAATACCCGCAATGCACGTTCAACAGTTGCAACTTCAACTGAAATTTACGATTATTTAAAATTACTTTTTGCTCGAATAGGTGTTACTTTTTCGCCCATTAGCGGCAATATGGTTAAACGCCATACCATTGACGATGTGGTGCAGCATATTTTGGCATTGCCCGAAAATACCAAAGCATTTTTGTTAGTTGGAATTAATTACATCGAAAAAGATATTAGAAAACAGTTAGAAATATTTTTACAAACTGGTTTTAATCGTTTGTTTTTAAATGAAAAAATGATTGAAATTGAGGAGTTTTTAAACGATGATGAATTGTTCAAAACTACTATCAAATCGAAAGCTAAGTTGTTTTTATTAATTGATCGTTTTGCGGTGCAACAAAATGATGAAGATTTTTTAAACCGAATTTCCGACTCTATTCAAACTGCCTTTTTTGAAGGATTGGGTGAGTGTATGTTGCATACAATTAATGAAAATGATGAAAAGTTTGATGTGTTATTTAACAATCGTTTTGAGTTAGACGGACAAAAGTTTGAGGAACCTAGTGTAAATTTATTTAGTTTCAATAATCCTTATGGTGCATGTAAAACATGCGAAGGCTTAGGGAATGTAATTGGAATTGATGAAGATTTAGTAGTGCCAGATAAAGGTTTATCTATTTTTGAAGATGCCATAGTTCCATGGAAAGGCGAAAAAATGCAAGAATGGAAAAATATGTTTATTCAAATAACTCGCAAAAACGATTTTCCTATTCATAAACCATATTACGAATTGCCACAAACACACAAAGATTTTTTATGGAAAGGTGGCAAAGGCTGGGAAGGATTAAATGGTTTTTTTAAAGAGTTAGAGAAACAAACATATAAAATTCAATACAGGGTAATGTTGGCTAGGTACAGAGGAAAAACTACATGCCCTGACTGCCGAGGAACAAGACTACGTAGTGATGCAAATTATGTAAAATTACTAAACGAAATCAAGACCAATAAAATTTTTACTTTTAATGGGGATAGTGAATTTGTTTGCCTTTCGGTATTGTTATTAATGAGTATTGATGAATCTGTTGAATACTTTAATACCTTAAAATTATCGGAAACCCATCAAAAAATTGCAAATAGAATTTTAGTGGAAATTACCAACCGGTTAAACTTTTTGCAAAATGTTGGCTTAGGTTATTTATCGTTAAACAGACTTTCGAACACGTTAAGTGGTGGCGAAACACAACGTATTAATTTGGCTACTTCATTAGGTTCAAGTTTGGTAGGTTCGTTGTATATATTAGATGAACCAAGCATTGGTTTGCACCCACGCGATACTGAAAACTTAATTAAAGTTTTACAAAAATTACGTGATATTGGTAATACGGTGGTTGTAGTTGAACACGATGAAGAAATAATGCAAACTGCCGATGAAATTATTGACATAGGCCCTTTGGCAGGTATTCATGGTGGTGAAAAGGTTTCGCAAGGGAATATTGATTTTATAAAAAATGATACAAATAGTTTAACAGGAAAGTTTCTTTCGGGAGTTAAAAAAATAGAAGTACCAGCCAAACGCAGGAAATGGAAAGATTATGTGGAAGTAAAAGGAGCAAGGCAGCATAACTTAAAAGGATTTGATGTAAAATTCCCTTTGCATGCATTTACGGTTGTTACAGGCGTTTCGGGCAGCGGAAAAACCACGTTAATTAAAAAGATTTTATACCCTGCCATACAAAAACATTTGGGCATTTATAGTGGCGAAAAAACAGGAGCACACGAAGGAATTGGAGGCGATATAAAAACCATTACCCAAATAGAAATGGTAGATCAAAATCCAATTGGCAAATCGAGTAGGAGTAACCCAATTACTTACATTAAAGCCTATGATGCTATAAGAGATTTATACTCGCAGTTACCAATTTCGAAAGCACGTGGATTTAAACCACAGCATTTTAGTTTTAATGTGGAAGGGGGTCGCTGCGAAACTTGCCAAGGTGAAGGAGAGGTAACTATAGAAATGCAGTTTATGGCAGATATACACTTGCCTTGCGAGGAATGTAAAGGTGCACGTTTTAAAGAGGAAGTGTTAGATGCAAAACACAATGACAAAAATATTAGTGATTTGCTAAATATGAGTGTAGATGAAGCACTGGCCTTTTTTCATGATGAAACTTCAATTGCCAATAAAATAAAACCTTTGAGCGAAGTAGGACTAGGTTATATAAAATTAGGGCAGAGTAGTAATACACTAAGTGGTGGCGAAGCGCAACGTGTAAAGCTGGCTTCTTTTTTAGGTAAACGTGCAAGTTCAGAACATGTATTATTTATTTTTGATGAACCAACTACTGGCTTACACTTTAATGATATCAATAAATTATTGACATCGTTTAATGCATTGATTGATCAAGGACATACCATTATAGTTATTGAACACAATATGGATGTTGCCAAATGTGCTGATTATATCGTAGACCTTGGCCCACAAGCAGGAGATGAAGGTGGAAACTTGGTGTTTGCTGGTTTACCCGAAGATTTGGCTAATAATAGGGAAAGTTATACTGCAAAGTATTTGAAGGATAAATTGACGTAATAAACGTTTATAAACTAGCTTGATAATTGGTTTTTAATCACAATTAACGAGCTAGTTTTAATTTTCTTTTATTTAAATATTCTTTAAATTCTACAAAAGTCATTCCTTTTGTTTCTTGTGCAATTTTCTCTTTTACTTCTCTAAAAAATTTAACCGTGTCAAATTCCTTTTCTTTAATGTTAGGTATGTTATTCATTTGTTATTATGTCTTTAGGTGAGCGAATGTCTTATTGAATATGACCATTTTTAATATTAATTGCATTATATCCTCTAATTCTAAAGACGTTTACAATATGTTTAAAATTCCAACTTAATAAATAATCAACTTTATTTATAGTTGCACACGCAATATGTCTACAATCGTCTATGCTAGTATCTCCTACAACTTTTTCCTTAATATATTCTTCTGCAAGTTGATTAATTTCTTCAGTTATTTCTACAAACTCTGTTTGGTTTTTGTTTAAACTAAGAAAATGTTCTTTTACTTTTTCAGGAGCATTTTCAAGTTCATATTCACATAAGTCAGAGTACACACAAATTATATCTCCGTTTTTAACCATACTAAAAAGTAATTCTGTTTCGACTTGAAATTCAATATCGAAAATCCCACCAAAAACAGAAGTATCAAAGTATAATCTTGGTTTACTCACTCAACAAATATAGTAATATTTTTTTCAAAATTAAGGCTAGTTTTGTTTTCAATCTCTTCATATATCAACTATTAAAAAAAACTCACTTCAATTTTTAATCTTTAAAATTTTAATAGATTTGATTTACAGTCTTATCTTAAGATTTGGCTAATATTGCTGAAAGTTATACTGCAAAGTATTTGAAGGATAAATTGAAGTAAATATAAACCTGTTAGGTTTATATAAATTTTATATAATATTTTTAATAAAATTGCGTTACTAAACTTTATATTTTTAGTTATGAAAATAAATAAAGAAATCCTATTTCCGTTATTAAGCGCATTGTTCATTACCCTGTTTTTATTTTATATTGATGAAGGGTATTACAATTTTAATTGGATGTTAAAAGCCAGTAATTGGGCAGCATTTATTATATATTTTGTGCCATTGTTTGGTATTCCATTTTTATTAATTCAATTTTTAAAGAAATACGTTACAGTAAATGCCAATTATATTTTAAGCATTACGCTAGGTTCAATGGTAGCTTTGTTTTTAGTTATTAGTGCATTAACAAAATAATTATTTCAATAAAAACTTTTGTATAAATTGCTCCAATAATTTATGCAATTAACCGAAGTAATAAACCTTATTGGAAACCAATTAGGCATTAACCAAAAAGCAGTATTAGCCACTATAAAATTATTAACCGAAGGTGCTACAGTTCCTTTTATAGCTAGGTATAGAAAAGAAATTACCCATTCGTTAGATGAAGTTCAAATAGAAAACATAAGGCTGCTAAACCTAAAATATACTGAGTTAGAAAAGCGCAAGCAAACCATTTTAGAAACCATAAAAGAACAAGGCAAACTTACTGCCGAATTGGAAAAGGCTATTTTAAATTGTTGGGACACCCATTTATTCGAAGACCTTTATTTGCCCTACAAACCCAAGCGTAAAACCAAAGCCAGTATTGCTAAAGAAAAAGGTTTAGAACCTTTGGCTTTATGGATTTTGAAAGAGCACAATTATAGCCCAGATATAGAAGCAACAAAGTACTTAAAAAATGGGGTGCAAAACGAGGATGAAGCCTTGCAAGGCGCACGAGATATAATAGCCGAAATAATAAACGAAGATTTAAAAGTAAGGAATATTGTAAGAAATCAATATGAAAAACATGCAAAAGTATATGGTAAAGTAACCAAAGGCAACGAGCAAAAAGGCATTAATTTTAAAGATTATTTTAATTACGAAGAACCTTTAAGTAAATGTCCATCGCATAGGGTTTTGGCTATGTTTAGAGGCGAAAAAGAAGGGTTTTTAAAATTAGCCATTGAGCCTGATGAAGCCATTTCGATACAAAAAATAGGATACCAATTTATAAAAAGAAACAACGATAGCAGTCATCAAATAGCGTTGGCAATAAAAGATGGATACAAGCGATTGTTAGCCCCATCCATTGAAACGGAGTTTAGAAACATAGCCAAGGCCAAAGCCGATAATGAAGCCATTCAAGTTTTTACCGAAAATTTAAAACAATTATTACTTTCTGCCCCACTTGGCAGTAAGCGTATTTTAGCAATAGATCCGGGTTTTAAATCGGGTTGCAAAGTGGTTTGCTTAAATGAAGAAGGCAAGCTGTTGGAAGATGATGTAATTTATCCGCACGAACCACAAAAAAATAGCCAACAGGCAATAGCCAAAATAGCATTTTTAGTTGAAAAACACCATATAGAAGCCATTGCCATAGGCAACGGAACAGCTGGGCGAGAAACAGAAGATTTGATAAAAAATATTTCGTTTAAAAACGATTTGCAAATTTATATGGTGAATGAAAATGGTGCTTCGGTATATTCGGCAAGCGAAATAGCAAGGCAAGAATTTCCGGAAAAAGATGTTACCGTAAGGGGTGCTGTTTCAATAGGGCGAAGATTAGCCGACCCTTTGGCTGAGTTAGTAAAAATAGATGCCAAGGCAATAGGAGTAGGGCAATACCAACACGATGTGGATCAAAATAAACTGAAACAAAGTTTGGATACGGTAGTGCAATTATGTGTAAATAAAGTAGGCGTAAATTTAAATACTGCTAGTAAAAGTTTACTTACTTATGTGTCGGGTTTAGGGGAACAAACAGCACAAAATATTATTAATTTTCGAAATGAAAATGGTGCATTCACTTCCAGGAATCAATTAAAAAAAATACCTCGCTTAGGCGAAAAAGCATTTGAACAATGTGCCGCATTTTTAAGAATACCAAATGCCAAAAACGTGTTAGACAGTAGTGCTGTGCACCCTGAAAGTTATTCAATTGTAGAAAAAATGGCTACACAAAGCAATTGCACCATTGCCCATTTAATAACAAACGAAACCATTCGCAAAGCCATTAAGCCCGAAAATTTTATTACTGAAAAAGCAGGATTATTAACCATAAACGATATTTTAACAGAACTAAATAAGCCGGGCCTCGACCCAAGAGAAACATTAAAACAATTTAGTTTTTCGGATGTAAAAAAGCCCGAAGATTTATATGTAGGAATGATAGTAAATGGCATTGTTACCAACATTACAAAGTTTGGTTGTTTTGTAGATATTGGAGTAAAGCAAGATGGGATGGTGCATATATCGCAAATGGCCGATAAGTTTATAAGTGACCCCAATCAAGTAGTTAAACTTCAGCAACAATTACAAGTAAAAGTAATTGAAATTGATTTAACGCGCAAGCGAATAGCATTGACTTTAAAAGGACTTTAAAATGTAATATTTTGGTTTAAGAAAAAATTTAGTTTATTAACTTATAAAAAAAACATAAATTGCTCACGTTTAGTAGTTAACTATTGAAAAAAAAGTTACCAAATAAAATTAGTTTACAGCATCTATCAAAGAAAATATTAAAACTACTTTTCTTAGTAACTTTATTTACCTCAAAATTGGCGTATGCTGATAAGGTTTCAACAATAAAATTTATAGAAAACAAAGGTCAATGGGATGATGAAGTGCTATTTAAAGCCGATATTCCCGGAGGACATTTATTTGTAACAAGCAATTGTTTAACCTATTATTTAATTGATAAAAAAGCAGTTCATTCCCACCAACATGGCGAACCAGTTAAAACAGGAAATGCACAAATAGTTAAAGTATTTTTTGATGGGAGTTTAAATAGAAAAGTAGAAACGGAAACAAGCATTGCCTTTCCCGAAAAGTATAATTTTTACATTGGTAACGAGTCAAAATGGAGAAGTGGGGTAAGGGCTTTTGGGCGAATAGTTTTAAAAAACATTTATAAAGGAATTGATTTAGAAATAATAAGCAATGGCTATAACGCAAAATCGAACTTTATAGTAAAACCTTATGCCGACCCCAATCAAATAAAGTTACGATACGAAGGTGCTGACTCTGTTTATACCGATAAAGGGGAGTTATTAATTAAAACTTGGGTAGGAACAATAAAAGAAAGCAAACCAGTTTCGTATCAAAATTTCGATAAATTATCAAATACCATTTATTCTGCTTTTAGCTTAAAAAACAATGTTGTTGGATTTAACCTAGGCGAATACAACAAAGCTTACGAGTTAATAATTGATCCTATATTAATATTTGGAACTTATGTAGGTTCTGTTGCCGATAATTTTGGCTTTTGTTCAGCCTTTGATAATTTTGGAAACACCTTTGCAGGAGGAACCGTTTATGGAGCAAATTTTCCGAGAACTACAGGTAAGTTTCAAGCTAGTTTTGCAGGTGGAGATGGAACAGGAAGTGAGTATGCGCGCGATTGTATAATTGCAAAGTTTTCTGCAGATGGAACCAATATGATTTGGGCAACTTATTTAGGTGGAACCAATAACGAACAGCCACATAGCATGAGTGTGGATAGTGCAGGAAGTGTAATTGTTATGGGTTCAACAAACTCAACTAATTTTCCGGTAAGTTCAAATGGTTACGATAAAACTTTTAATGGAGTATTAGATATTTTTGTAAGTAAAATAAGTAGTGATGGAGTTTCGTTAGTAGGTTCTACCTATCTAGGGGGCGCTAAAAAAGATGGTATTTCGGGAAATGAAGCAATTGGATATCCAAGTGCAAATGGTTTTTTGTGTTACAATTATGCCGATTGGTATAGGGGAGAAGTAATAGTTGATAGATTTAATAATATTTATATTTCAAGTGTTACTTCTTCGGCAAATGCTGATTTGTTGCCATTGCCAAATGCATTTCAACCAACTTATGGTGGAGGTAATTCTGATGGATTAATTGCAAAGTTTAACTCTAGTTTAACCAATTTAAATTTTTGTACTTATGTGGGTGGTTCAGGCGATGATGCCAGTTATGCTATAATTGTTGATGTGCTAAATAATTTATATGTAACAGGAGGTACCACTTCTAATAATTTGCCAGGGGCTAGTACCACTTATAATTACAAAGGTGGAGTAGATGGTTATATTTTAAAAACTAATACAAGTGGCAGTGGAACTCCAACCACTGTTTATGTGGGTACTTTAGCTTACGACCAAAGTTTTTTAATACAAGCCAATGACAGAGGTGATGTTTATGTAATTGGACAAACTACTGGAGTCATGACTCCATCTGCAGGGGTTTATTCAGTTCCAAATGGAAAACATTTTGTAAAATGCTTCAATCGCAATTTAACAAGTGAATTATTAACTACTACTTTTGGTAAATCAGCTACCTATCCTAGTTTGTCGCCAACAGCTTTTGTAATTGATAAATGTAACAGGTTATATTTTAGTGGTTGGGGTGGAAGTACTAACTTAATAAATAATGCTAATTTAGATAATACTTTTGGCTTGCCAACAACAGCTAATGCTTTTCAAAGAAGCACCGATGGAAGCGATTTTTACCTAATGATTTTAGGTGATGGATTGAAAGATCTTACTTATGCTAGTTTTTATGGTGGAGGCCAAAGTGCCGAGCATGTGGATGGCGGAACAAGTCATTTTGATAAAAATTTTATTATATACCAAACCGTTTGCGCAGGCTGCTGGGGATTTGATGATTTTCCAACAACACCTAATGCTTGGAGTAATGTAAATCCTGGAAAAAACAATAAATGGGTTGGAAATGATGGCTGTAATATCGGTGTATTTAAATTTAATTTAGATGCTTCTATTTACCCACCCGAATTTAGAGATACCATTTTGTATTTAAATGCTGGCGATACTTTAAATTTTTTAGCTACTGTTATTGATAAAGACAATGACTCGATTACAGTTACAGCAAGTAGTTCAATATTTAATGGGGGCGCCAATCCTGCTAGTTTTACAATGGAAAGCCGAAGTAAAGGAATTACTTATGCAAGGTTAATTTGGCCAACACTTTGTAAAGATTTATTAACCGATACATTTACTGTAAATTTATATTTAGAAGACAATGCTTGTCCTATTTCAAAATCAGGAACAGGGAAAATAAAAATTGTTGTATTGTCTCCACTTATTTCACCGCCATTTCCCGAATGTTTAACAACAATTAGTAATGATAAAGTACAAGTAAAATGGACTGCATATAATAAAAAACCTGCAAGTTTTGGACATTTAGAATTATTAAAAAGCACCAATAATGGCCCATATGTGTTAATAGATACTATAGCAGATTGGAAGGCAAACAATAGAATTGATCCATTTGCATTTAACCATAAAAACGTTCAAACTAAGTATGTACTAGTAGGAATTAATAATTGTGGTAAAGTAGGCGACAGTAGTAGGGTATCAAATAGTGTTTTTGAAGGAGATACCATAACTGAACCTGGTTTTGTTAATATTGGAGATAGTATTATAAATGTAACAATTACCGATACTTTAAACACCTTTTTTACTATTTATGATACTGAAACAAAAGACTCAAATTTTGTTTCACTTTCAGGTGATTTGTTAGATTTTAAGAATATAGAAATTGTTCCTCAAAATGGGGTTGGTATTTCAAGTGTATCAATTAAAATGCCCACTGATTGTAACACCAAAATAGCATCTTATACTTTATATGTAAAAGTCAGGGATAATCAATGTCCTCAGCCAAGAGAGAAAACTAAGAAAATAATAATAAATATTGTTCCAATTAGCAATTTGCCAATGCCTGATTTGCAATGTCCTTTAAAATTAAACAACTCTACTGTAAAAGTGGTGTTGCCAATGGTAAATACAAATAAATATTTTAAAAAGTTTAAAGTAATTAGGTACAATGCCTCCAACTTTGCTAGTTCGTTGGTGGAGTTTAATCAATTGAATATTGATAGTTCATTTATTGATAATTTGGCAATTGATAATTCAAGCATTAATTATTGTTACCAAACAATCAGTATTGATATATGCGACAGACCTGTTGATAGCTCTAATATTGCATGTTTAAGAACGAATGATGGAGTTTTTCCTACAAAACTAACTTGGAATACAGTAACAGTTAAAGATGATAAAGAAGTAAAATTAATTTGGAATAAAACACCTAACGATTCAAAGCAGTTTTTAAATTACAATATTTATAAAATGCAAGATAGAACTGGGAATAAATTTGATTATTTAACCACAGTAAATTCAATTAACGATACTACTTTTATTGATAAAAATGTTTTGGTCGATGAACATTCATATTGTTATAAAGTAACTAATAGCAACGAATGTGGACTAGAAAGTATTGAAAACGATTCTGCTTGTAGTATTTTATTAAAAGGTGTTTCTGAAAAATTGAACCACAAACTTAATTGGCAAGATTATAATTATTGGACATTAGGTGCTCAAAAATATGATTTGATGGAGTCGAATGCTTATAATACTTCTTTTGTAAATATTATGCCTAACAATCAAAAAGAATTATTTTATCAAGATAAAGTTTTTGATTACCAAGTAGGACTTTACAATTACCAAGTTGTAGCACACCAAAATCCAAATATTGGCAATGCAATAAGCGAATCGAATATAGTTACATTGATACAAGAACCATATGTATTTGTACCCAATGCATATACTGCCAATGGCGATAATTTAAACGATGTATGGAAAGCCGAACATGCTTTTGTTAAAGAATTTAATTTAAAAATATATAACCGTTGGGGTCAATTATTATTTGAAACAACCGATAAAAACAAACCATTCAATTTAAATTTAACCAACCAATTAATAGGAAACGATGTATATGTTTATATTATTGAATACAGCGGTTGGAAAGGCGAAGGCAATACATTAAAAGGAAACTTTACTGTTTTGAAGTAAGGATTATAAATTTAATACTAAACCTAAAAAGAATACATCTAAATCGGTATCGGTACCTATCATTTTATAACTTTTTAAATTACCATTTCCATCAAATTCAATACTATTGGCATCAACTACTTTTGCTGGGTTTCCAAAGTTTTTCTGATATCTTAATTCAAATTTAAAGCCTTCAGAAATATCAAATTTTAAGCCTCCGCCATAACCATAAATATTTGTTAAATCTCCTTCAATGTTATCAGTGTCTGTTTGCTTTACATTATTTGCATCGAAGTAATTAATGTTTTGCCTTGTAAAAAAAAACCTTCCGCCCCAAAATGCAGTTCCAAAAAAAGTAATCGGCCAATTTTGTCCAATATCTAAATCAGCATAAGGATACCAGCCATATGCATTGCTATTTATGGCTAATGTAACATTGTTGGGTCTATCTATGTTTTTACCTCCAAAGTACAAATAATCGAAACCTAATCCTGCGTATAATGCTATAGGAGACTCTACTCCCTTTAACAAATTGTAACCCAACTTAAATGAAAAACCAACACCATTTTCTAAAACAGTTGATTTAAAAGGTGTAGTGCCATAATTTAATGCGGCTGCAATCATTCCCGATTTGCTATCTGAAGGTTTGTTAGAATTGTTGTTGTTACTAAATCTTGGGTCAGTATTATTGTTTTGGTAATTATTAAGCGAATCTCCGCTAATTGGCTTTACAGCAACAGTATCTTTTTTTATTTTGTTTGAATTGGTATTTGGGTTTCGTTGTGCTTTAAGCTGATTAATTAAAAATAAACACAATGAAAGTAAAAGTAGTTTTCTCATAGTTTTCAAATATATAAATTAATTTTTAATGCTAATATCATGCCGCTAACTTGTGGAACAACATTACTAATTCGTTCAATGTGTTTGGCTGTTGATTATAAATTTTGGAAAGTTCGAGGCGAAAATTATATTGTATAAAATCCCATTTCTTACATTAAAATTTGTCATATTATAAATTAATCTTTTTGAATAACTTAATAAATTGAGGTGTTTTTGTTTGTAATAAAAACAAAATTCAAGATAATAATTTTAATATTTGTGCAATTAAATTTAAAAAAATCAATTAAATTATTTAAAGCAATTATAAAAAATTGGAATTTTAAAAATAGTCTCCATATCGATAGAAAATATTATCGACAAAAAAAATAATAATTTTATAAGTTTTGAGTTTGAAAACTTTTAAATAAACAAAGTAAAAAAGTGGAATATAAAGGCGTTTGTTATACTATATGCTTGGAATGCAATGGACGAGGGAAAAAAAGCCGAAAGTTCAAAAAAAATGTCCGACAGAATTTTCAAAAAGAGTTAGAACAATTTGAAAAGATGAAGGAAGAAGGAGCGGCTCCTGTTCGTCCTAACCGCCACTTATTTACTTGTTCAAACTGCAATGGATCAGGATTAGTTAAAGCAGAAAGCCATCCAAAAGCAGAAGTTGAAAACTACCCACATGTAGCTATAATTGGAGGTGGTATAGGAGGTGTAGCACTAGCTGTGGCATGTTTACACCGAGCAATTCCATTTACACTTTATGAGCGAGATAGTAGCTTCGATGCTCGAAAACAAGGTTATGGACTTACGTTACAACAAGCAAGTAAACAAATAGATGAATTAGGAATTTTCTTTTTGAAAGAGGGAGTTAATTCAACAAAACATGTGGTTCATACAACGGAAGGCAAAGTAATTGGTGAATGGGGGATGAGAATGAATGTAGAAAAAAAATCATCTCCTAAGCGCACAAATATTCATATTGCAAGGCAGTCATTAAGGTTAGCACTGCTTGAGCAACTTGGTGAAATAGAAGCTGTGAAGTGGGGACATCAGTTAATAGAATTTAAAGAAAATAAAGACAAAACTATTGACTTAACCTTTGAAGTGAATGGCAATGTAAAAAGTACTAAAGCAGATATTGTAGTAGGAGCAGATGGCATTCGAAGTGCTGTTCGGAAATTATTAATAAATGAGGATGAAAACCCTTTGCGTTACCTTGGCTGCATTGTTATTTTAGGTATTTGCCCTTTAGCATCTCTTAATGGTCTTGATAATCCTTTATTAGATTCTGCTACTGTATTTCAAACTGCCAATGGAAATGAACGAATATATGTTATGCCTTATGATTCAAAATCGGTAATGTGGCAATTGAGTTTCCCAATGTCAGAAATTGAGGCAAAAGAATTAAGTAACAAAGGTGCTCAAGCGCTTAAAGACGAAGCATGTAAAAGGACACAGTGGCACAGCCCCGTTCCCCAGATTGTTTCTGCCACTATTATTGAACAAATTTCAGGTTATCCTGTTTACGATCGCGAATTACTCGATTCGAGATTAATGGAAAAATGGGGGAATGTTACACTTATTGGAGATGCTGCCCATCCTATGAGCCCATTTAAAGGACAAGGAGCAAATCAAGCTTTATTGGATGCATTGGCATTGGCTCGGGCTATACATGTTGGTTGTAAACCATCATCAACATGGAGGGAAGAAGAAATAAGAAAAAGAGTGTTAACTGAATTTGAATCAGAAATGCTGGAACGAAGTGCAATTAAAGTAAAAGCGTCAGAATTGGCAGCTCAATTATTACATTCCGAAATGGTTCTTGATGAAGGCGATAGACCAAGAGGAAGGATTTTGAAATAAAGAATAAATATCGAA
>JBAXCN010000056.1:0-21314 GCA_037141455.1 Bacteroidota bacterium | reverse complement strand
GTATAATCTGTGGCAAAACTTTAGCGTGCTTTGCGAAAAAATTTGTGCTCTTTGCTTTTATTCTTTCTTATTAATTAGTGTAATCTGTGGCCAAAAACTTAGCGTTCTTTGCGAAAAACTTTGAGCCCTTTGCGGTTACTTTTACTGCGTAATCTGTTTAATCTGCGTAATCTGTGGCTAAAAACTAAAATCTTTTTCTTAAAAATAAGTTCACACTCAAGTTGTATGGATATTGTTTTACCCAATTTTCATTATCTACAATTGAAACAATACTCGTTTTTATAATTGGCATTATTCCAACTGAAACTCCAGGAGTATTTAAATTATAGTTAATTTGAGGTTGAAAACTTAAGAAAACCGTATTTCTAAAATTTGGAAAGTCGTTTTTGTTTGATATTGCGTAAATTCCAATATTGTTTTCGTTTATAATAAATGTATTAATTCCGGTTAAAAAACCTATTCCTAACCCACTTTGTAAAGCCAATTCTATTTTTTTGTTTTCAAATATTTTGTACGTTACAAAAAATGGAATTTCGGTAAACGAATAATTTAAAGAAGAAGAATTGCTGTTTCCAACTGAAATGGTATCATTATAAAACAACAAATTTTCTTCATAATTTCCTGAAGGAGTTTTAGCTAATTCTTTATTGTAGTTCAATGTTTGTTTGAAATTTGATAATATTAAACCTGAACTTAATGTAATTCGTTTTGTAATATCATATCCAAATACAAAACCACCTGTAATATTAATTTCTGGTTTTTCGGTATTTTCTCTTAGTTTTATATTAGTTTTAAAATTATCACCACTGTAAATCATATAACTATATCCCACACCGGCATATGCAATTATGGTTAATTTTTCCTTTTTTAAAGTTGCACCTTTATAATCGGCTTCGGTTGCTATTTGTTGTTTTGTTTCTGGCAATAGGGTAGGAGTTGCTTTAGATTGGCTTATTTCTTCGGGCTTCTTATTTTCTTCAATTAGTGGAATTACATCAGGTTCTTTTAAAACAATTGGCAATTCATTGTTAGTATTAGGTTTTTCTGTGTTAGCTTTATTCTCTTTATTATTGTTATCAGGCTTTTGAATATCAATTACAATTAGTTTGCTTTCAGTTACATTGTTGTTAATTAATGGTTTCTCTAAAATATTCTTTAAATCATTATTTTGATGATGTTTACCAACGTTTACCTTTTTAGTAATTGGATATTCTGCCAAAAGTTTATTTAATTTTTTATCTGCAATTTTTGTCTTAGTTCCAAGACTAACTTTATCATTATTAATTTTATTTTTGCCACTTAATGATTGGTAATTGTTATTTTTTTGGTCATTGTTAATTGCAAATTGCTTTTTGTCAATTATCAATTCTCCATTATTTTCAAACCAAACAAATGCTTTTGGGTGAGTTAACCTTGAATTTTTAGCAGTTTCAGTCGTAAATTTATTAATAAAAATACCAGCAATTACACCAGTAAACAATACAACTATGGTCCATAAATAAATAATTTTTTTATTGAATTTTAATATTTGGGGTAAGTTTTTTTCTATTGCAATCCAAATTCCTTTACTTGGTTCAAATTGAAGCGTAGTTAATTTTTGAGCAATGTTTTTTTCAAAATTATCTGAGGGTATATTTTGGGCAATATTATCCCATAAACCCTCATTTGGTTTTGGTTCAAAGTTGACAAATTGAGCCTTTATTTCTTTTTCAAATTTATCTTGGTTCTTCAAAGGGTTCGTTCATTATATTGTAATGCTTCGATAAAGCTTTTTTCATCCAATCTCTTGCACGCGAGTACTGAGATTTGCTTGTACCTATAGCAATACCAAGTTGTTCACCAATTTCTTTATGTGTAAATCCTTCAATGGCATATAAATTAAAAATTAATCTATAGCCATCCGGCATTTGTTGTACAAACGCTAATATTTCTTTTACTGATATTTTTGAAACAATATCATCATCGTATTTTGCATCATAATCTTGTACATCTAGGTCTTCTTTAAAATGGCGAAGCCTGTGCTTGTAAATATTTATTGCATTAAAAACAACCACACGCCTAACCCATCCTTCAAAATTTCCTTCGCCACGGTAAGTGTGCATGCTTTGGTATAATTTAATAAAACTTTCTTGAAGCATGTCTTCTGCTTCGGCTCTATCTTTGGCATAACGCATGCATACACCTAACATTTTTGACGCAAAAAAGTCGTAAAAAGCCTTTTGTGCTTTTCTGTCGCCTTCTTTGCAACCATTAATCATATCTTCAAAAGAAAGATGCATTTTGGTTTATTTTTACAGGTGTAATGTTTTTATATTTAATAGGTCAAAATTAATTTATTTTCGGTTGCATTATTTTATAAAAATTAAGATTTAAAAAAAATGTAATTTAATTTTATGAAATTTTGACATTTAAACTAATAGATTTTTTTTAACAATATCGTTCCTATCTGCCATAAAACGTATTGAAAAAATTCTTTCAACTTTAAAATTGAAAATTTGTCATATATATTTCTAATGGCACAATAAGTGACTAAGATGTTGTGAAACTAATTGTGTTTTACAAATAAAATAAACTAAATAAACAAAAAATATGTCAGTATCATTAAAACCATTAGCCGACAGAGTGTTGGTGGAACCAGCCCCGGCAGAAGAAAAAACAGTAGGAGGAATAATTATTCCAGACACCGCTAAAGAAAAACCACAAAGAGGAATTGTTGTTGCAGCAGGAGAAGGTAAAAAAGACGAACCTATGACTGTAAAAGCTGGTGATAGCATTTTGTATGGAAAATATGCAGGAACAGAAATTACAGTTGATGGCAAAGAGTATTTAATCATGCGCGAAAGCGATATTTTTGCTATAGTATAAATTCAGCAACTGGCCTCTGGCCTCTGGAAAATTCAAAAACAAATAAAATTAATCAATAATCAAATTTTAGCTAGTGGCCATCCCGATAGCTATCGGGAACCAGTAGCTATAAGCAAAATAAAAAAATTATGAGTAAAAAAATATTATACGGAGTTGAGGCTCGCGATGGTTTAAAACGTGGTGTTGATGCATTGGCTAATGCAGTTAAAGCAACTTTAGGTCCTAAAGGAAGAAACGTAGTAATCGATAAAAAATTCGGTTCACCAACCATTACTAAAGATGGTGTTTCGGTGGCAAAAGAGATTGAATTGAAAGATCCTATTGAAAACATGGGTGCTCAAATGGTGAAAGAAGTTGCTTCAAAAACTGCTGATATTGCAGGTGATGGAACAACAACTGCTACTGTTTTGGCTCAAGCAATTGTAGCTGGTGGAACTAAAAATGTAGCTGCAGGTGCTAATCCAATGGATTTAAAACGTGGTATTGACAAAGCTGTTGAAGTTGTAATTGCAAGTTTAAAAGCGCAAAGCCAACAAGTTGGTGATGATAACAAAAAAATCCAACAAGTTGCTTCAATATCAGCTAATAATGATGAAGTGATTGGTACTTTAATTGCAAATGCAATGGCAAAAGTTGGTAAAGAAGGTGTAATAACTGTAGAAGAAGCAAAAGGAACTGAAACTGACGTTAAAACAGTAGAAGGTATGCAGTTCGACAGAGGTTACTTAAGTCCATATTTTGTAACAAATGCTGAAAAAATGGAAGTTGATTTAGAAAATCCTTACATTTTAATTTACGATAAGAAAGTAAGTAACATGAAAGAATTGTTACCTATATTAGAGCAAGTAGTTCAAACTGGAAAACCTTTGGTTATTATATCTGAAGATGTAGAAGGGGAGGCTTTAGCTACTTTAGTTGTAAACAAAATTAGAGGTTCTTTAAAAATTGCAGCTGTAAAAGCTCCAGGCTTTGGCGATAGAAGAAAAGCAATGTTAGAAGATATTGCAATTTTAACCGGTGGAACTGTAATTAGCGAAGAGCGTGGGTTTAAATTAGAAAATGCTGATTTAACAATGCTTGGTAGAGCTGAAAAAATAAACATTGATAAAGACAATACTACAATTATTAATGGTGCTGGCGAAAAAGCAGATATTACTGCTCGTGTAAACCAAATTAAAGCTCAAATAGAAAATACTACTAGCGATTACGATAAAGAAAAATTACAAGAGCGTTTAGCTAAATTAGCTGGCGGTGTTGCTGTTCTTTACATAGGTGCTGCAACTGAAGTAGAAATGAAAGAAAAGAAAGACCGAGTAGATGATGCATTACATGCAACTCGAGCTGCGGTTGAAGAAGGTATAGTTGCTGGTGGTGGAGTTGCTTACATTAGAGCAATTGATTCATTAGAAAACTTAAAAGGTGCTAACGAAGATGAGAATACTGGTATTCAAATTATACGTAGAGCATTAGAAGAGCCTTTAAGAACTATTGTAGCTAACGCTGGTGGCGAAGGTTCGGTAGTGGTAAATAAAGTGCGCGAAGGTAAAGACGATTATGGTTACAATGCTCGTACTGAAGTTTACGAAAACTTAATTGGTGCTGGTGTTATTGATCCAACTAAAGTAAGCCGTGTTGCATTGCAAAATGCTGCTAGTGCTGCTGCTATGATTTTAACTACTGAGTGCGCTTTAGTAGAAGAAAAAGAAGCTAACGCTCCAGCTATGCCAGGCGGAATGCCAGGTGGTATGGACGGAATGGGATACTAAATAAATGCGGAGTGCGAAATGAGGATTGCGAAGTGAATAACCTCGGAATTCGAATTTTGTAATGCGAAGTCTTTACAAAATAATAAAACCCGAATCATCATTTTGATGGTTCGGGTTTTTTGTTGTTTAAGGTGAAAGATATTGTTTTGAATTACCCGTCTGACGCATTGCCAGCGCAAAAGCTTTTAAGCGTCTGACTAGGTGTACACAAAATTACCCGTCTGACGCATAGCCAGCGCAATGGCTTTTAAGCGTCTGACGAAGTGGAAACGAAAAAAGCCCAAATTTGCATTTAGGCTTTTTATATTATTACTTACAATGAACTATCGTCCATTGTCTGTAAACCATTGACTAACTAATCTCTTCTACGTCTTCTGTCTCCAGTTGGTCTGTCACTGGCAGGTCTGTCAGTTTTGGGTCTATCACCATAGTTTCTGTTTCTACCACCATCTCTGGTTCCATATCCGCTTCTTTCAGTAGATGAACTGCTGCTTCTATCGGAATTGCCCTCACTTCTTCCATAGCTGCTTCTATCAGTTCTTTCAGTTCTTGGTGCTCTTTCTCTATCTCTTTCTCTATCTCTTTCTCTATCTCCACCTCTTTCTCTATCACCACCGCTGCTTCGTCTTCTATCGCCACCGCCATAGCTTGAGCTTCCGCCTTCGCTTCTACGGCTGCTGTATCCACCGCCACCAATTCTTCCGCCTCTATCTCCACCGCGGCCACCTCTGCCTTCGCGCGAACCACCTGGTTTTTCACCACTTAATTCTGCTCTCACAGGTCTGCCTTCGTAAGTATTGCCGTTTAAAGCAGTAATTACTTTTTCGGCTAATTCTTCTTTTACATCTACAAAGCTAAATACACCACTTACATCTACATGTAATTCTTTCCAATCTAACTTGCTTTCTTGAGCAACCCAATCTTTAAAGCTGCGAATATCAAAGCCATCTTTTTTACCTACACTTACAAAAATTCTTTGTCCGCGTACATTTCCACCACGTTCGCCTCTTTCACCATCTCTCGTTCTATCTCCCGAAGTAGTGTTTAAATCTGGAGCATTTAAGTACTCAGCACTAAATCTGCGTAACTCTAAAGAAAGGAATTTTTGAACCAACTCTTCGTTTGGTAAATCAAGCAATGGTTTTAAGCTAGTCATTACTTTATCGTCAAAAATACTTTCTTCAATTTCGGTATTTACAATGGTATCAATGAATGCTACTAATTTTTTATCGCGCACTTCTTCAGCACTTGGAATTAGTATTTTATCAAATTTTACATTACTCAATCTTTCAATATCGCGTAATCTTCCATTTTCGCGCATGTTTAATAAAGTAAACGATACACCTAATTTACCGGCTCTACCTGTTCTACCACTTCTGTGTGTGTAGTTTTCAATATCATCTGGCAAACTAAAATGGATTACGTGACTAATGCCTGAAACATCAATACCACGCGCAGCCACATCGGTTGCTAATAATATTTTGATGGCATGATGACGGAAACGGTTCATTACCTTTTCACGTTGTCCTTGGCTTAAATCGCCATGTAAACAATCGGCATTGTAACCATCTTTAATTAATTTATCGCTAATATCTTGTGTTTCGTGTTTGGTAGTACAAAATATAATGGCGTAAATCTCATCGCTGTTAAAATCAACAAAACGTTTTAAGGCAGCATATTTATCGCGGGCGTGTACTACAGCATATTGATGTGTAATGTTTACGTTACCCGAGTTAGATTTACCAACTGTAATTTCAAAAGGATCGTTCATGTAACGGTTTGCAATGTTCTTAATGCTTTTTGGCATGGTAGCACTAAATAAACAAACGCGTTTTTCTTTAGGAGTTTCTGCTAAAATGTATTCTACATCTTCTTCAAAACCCATGTTTAGCATTTCATCTGCTTCGTCTAACACTACATACTTTACAGTTGAAATGTTAAGCGCTCTGCGGTTCATTAAATCCATTAAACGACCTGGAGTAGCCACAATAATGTGTGCTCCACGTTTAATATCAGAAATTTGACGTTCAATACTACTACCACCATAAACTGCTACTATGTTAATACCAGATTTGTTTTTACTGTAGTTTCCTAAATCTTTGCTTATTTGCATGCAAAGTTCACGTGTAGGGCATATAACTAATGCTTGAACAGTGCGGTTAGAAGGTTCAACAAGTTGAATAATTGGCAGGCCAAATGCTGCTGTTTTACCGGTTCCCGTCTGGGCTAATCCCAAAATATCTTGGCCTGTTTCTAAAAACACAGGAATAGACTGTTCCTGTATAGGCGTTGGGGTCTCAAACCCCATCTCTTGAATCGCATTCAAGATGGACGTTTCTACGCCCAAATCACTAAAATTTTTCAAAGTACTTTATTAAAAATAAGCTACAAATATAGCTTAATTATTGATATATTGACTTTTAGTGACTTAAATAAGGTTTGATTGTTGAATTGATGGATTGTTAAATTGTTAAATTGTTAAATTGTTAAATTGTTAAATTGTTGAATGGTTGATTAGGCTTAATATATTATATTCATTTTTTCGAAGCAACACAAAAACAGATTGAAGAGGTCGAAAACACATTTATTTTTAATTAAATTAGCCTAAAAAAATTTATTTGATGAGTAACCTTATTTTCAGGCACTTATTAAAAGGCAAAAAACCTTCTAGGAGTTTTTTTAGAAACATATAAGAGATTATTTTTAGGCATATAAAAGAGCTAAATTAATTCTTACAAAAAGTACATTTTAATAATCTATTATATATAAGAAGCTTATTAAGCTTTCGACTTTCGAAATTAATTATTCGAATTTCCTTAATTGCCCCAGCTTCTGAGTGAGCGAATTAATATCAAAAAGTCTTTTTCAACCGAATAATCTTTGGCGTATAAAAAGTTTAATTTTTGAATGGTAATGGGGTTGTAGCTTTTGCCAGTAAGGTTATCAATTGGGTTTAAAACACCTTGTCGTAAGTTTGGCAATAGCTTAATATTATCGGCTTTGGCATAACCAACCCATGTTTTTTCGCCTAAAAGTACTTGTCCCCAGTTTTTTAAAAACTGTATTTTATTTTTAATTATTAACCCAATTAATGGAATAAAAGGAAGAATAAAAAAAGCAAATAATATATCGAATAAACGTTTCTTTTGCTGTTCCCAAGCTTTACTTAACGACAGGTTCAATTCAATGGTATAAAAATCGCCTGGAGTATTTTTGTTGTTACTTCCAATTATAAATAAACTTTCTTCGGGTACTATTTTAAAAAGCAGTTCTTGTTGTTTCATTCGTCCCATCCATTCTATTATCTGCGAAGCAGCCAAATCTTTTGAACAAAAAATTATTTCTTCAATTTTAAGTACATCTACTATTTCACTTAATTGTGAAACGTTACCTAAATATTGGTCGTCATTTACACTTTTATTGTCAATGGAAATGAATCCAAAATAATCGGCTTTGGCTTTTGATTTTACTAATAAATCCTGTACTCTATTTACCTCGTTGTAATTACCAACTATTGCAGTTCTTAAACTTGTACTGAAACTAAAACTTATTTTTCCGCTTTTCAGCCAATACAACATAAACCTATCGAAATAAGCCATAATAATGGAACTAAAAGTACCAAATACAATTATTGCTCGGCTAAAGCGGTAGGAGTCATCTAAAAATGCATATAAAACAGCAATTGCTAAAGAGCCAGCTAAAATTCCTTTGGTAACACTTAAAAATGTTTTTCGTTTATTGTAAGCACCGGCTAAGTATAAGCCAAGCATCCATAAAATAGAATAAACAGAACTATTTAATAAAACAGTATTTAATGAATATGCTGAGTAAGTATCGTATTTAAAAGAAGAATATATTTGACTTATTAAATACATACTCGATAATATGAGTATAAAATCGATAATGGGTAAGTATATATTTTTGGCAATACGGATTATAATAGCTGCGGCAGCCCTTAAGTAAATTGCAAAATTTATTAGAATACCAAATGTTTGCGCATGTTTTTGTGAATAATGTTTTTGAGCAAAAATTATCATGGCTCTATAAAAAGTAAAAACAAAATTTACGCTTGTTTTCTTAGTACTTTCACCTTTGTAATGAATAATGGTGGTGTCGGGAAAATAATAATTAAAAAAACCTGCTTTTGTAACACGGTAGCTTAAGTCAATGTCTTCGCCATACATAAAATAATCTTCATCTAACAGGCCTATTTTATCTAAAACCGATTTTCGCAGCATCATAAAAGCACCTGCAAGCACATCTACTTTGTGGGTTTTGTTTTTATCTAAAAAACCTAAGTGGTATTTGCCAAATCGTTTCGATTTTGGAAATAAAGCTGCTAAACCAAATATTTTATAAAATGCTACAGTTGGAGTTGGTAATCCTCGTTTACTTTCAGGTAAAAACTTGCCAGAACCATCAATCATTTTAACACCAACCGAACCTGCATCAGGAGTATTGTCTAAAAATTCTATTACTTTTTGAAAGCATGTTTCTTCAACTACCGTATCAGGATTTAAAAGAAGAATATATTCCCCTTTCGAAATTTTTATAGCTTGGTTATTTGCTTTACTAAAACCCAAGTTTACTTTGTTTTCAATAAAAATTACATCGTTAGCAAATTTATTTTTAACCATTTCACAACTGCCATCAACGGAGTTGTTATCTACAACTATAATTTCTGATTCTATTCCTTTACAAGCTTTTTTTACTGAGTAAAGTGCTTGTTCTAAAAAATATTTTACGTTATAGTTTACTATTACTATTGAAAGTTTCAAATGACTAAAGTGCTATTTTAAAAGTGAACAAATATAAACATTGAAAGTGTATTTATATAATTTGTATTCAACTACTTCAATTTTACAACTAATACGCAAAACGATATTGTGTATTTCTTTTGTATATTTTTGTGTTAAATATTTATAAAATAATTATTAAGTTAATAATATTCAACGATTTATAATTCATGCAAATAAAAAAATATAAAAATTTATTAATGCATTAAATTTAAATCAGTAAAAAAAATAAAATTACTAATTGAATAGCCACGTTTATTTATTTAATTTGATTTTTTATATGAAATTAATAAACAGTATAATTATTTTTTTTAATTGGGTTTTGGTATTGTTACTAATTGGTTCGTACTTAGCAGCATATATTAGTCCTGAGCAATCGTGGTTTGTAGCATTTTTAGGATTGGCTTTTCCAATAATATTTATGTTAAACGTTGGCTTTGTTATTTATTGGCTTTTTTTATTGAACTGGAATATTTTATATTCATTAGTAATATTGTTAATTGGATTTAATACAGTTCCCAAATTTGTTCAATTAGGAACAAAAAAAGAAAATGTAAAAACAAATTATTTAAATGTAGTTGATTTTAACACTCATTCGTTTGGAGCACTTGAAAACAAAGAATACGATACTCAATTATTTTTTGAAACATTAAATTCTATAAAACCAGATGTGATGTGTTTTCAAGAATTTGTGTCGTACAGTACCGAAATTGATAAAAAAATGTTTGAGCAATTAATGATTGAATATAAACATTTTTATAAGTTTAATATGCAAGTAGATGAAAACAAAATTAGTGGCTATAGTATTAGTATTTTAAGTAGGTATCCAATTGTAAAATCGGGTTTTGTAGAAAGAAAAAATGAAGGTGGAAATACAACAATTTTTGCTGATGTGGTTTATAAAAAGGATACAATTAGAATTATAACTACTCATTTAAAATCGATTGCGTTTGATAAAAAAGACTTCGAAACAGTTGAAGAAATAAAGTCCAATACTGAAAAAATAGAGGTAACCGAAGTAAAAAGTATTGTAAGCAAACTAAAAAGAGCATTTATTATTAGGGCTGAACAAGCAGAATTAATTAAAGAATTTATTGAAAAAAGTAAACATAAAATTATTTTAACAGGCGATTTTAACGATTCACCTGCTAGTTATGCTTACAATTTAATTATTGGAAATATGAAAGATGCTTTTGTAGAAAGTGGTTCAGGCTTTAGTTCCACTTATATAGGTAAAATGCCTTCTTTTAGAATTGATTATATATTGGCAGATAAAAGTTTTGATATAGTAAACTACAAACCTTATCAATTGAATTTTAGCGATCATAAATTGATAAGCGCTACAATTAAAATAAATTAACAATTAATTATGGCATTTGAAGTAACAATTTTAGGAAATAGCAGCGCATCGCCTTCACTAAACAGGCATCCAAGTGGACAATATCTAAACATATTAGACCATCATATTTTGTTAGATTGTGGAGAAGGAACTCAAATGCAATTGCAACGCTATAAAATTAAAAAATCGCGCATCAATCAAATATTTATTAGTCATGTGCATGGCGACCATATTTTGGGTTTGCCTGGATTAATTTTGAGTATGAATTTAATGAGTAGAGAAACTCCTTTACACATTTATGGACCTAAAGAATTATTTGAAATATTAAATGTGTTTTTTAAATATAGCGAAACCAAATTTAGTTTTGAACTAAATTATCATACCATTGATCCTAATATTACCGAAGTTTTATTCGAAAACATATATTATAAAGTTATTTCATTTCCATTATTTCACCGCGTGCCTACTGCTGGTTTTTTATTTCAAGAAAGGAGTAAATTAAGAAAACTGAATGTAGAAGCTTGCGAAAAAAACAAAATTCCGTTTACTCATTTCAACGATTTAAAACGTGGGAAAGACTATTTAAGTCCTGATGGGAAAACGCATATTAAAAATAGTATTTTAACATTTGATTCCGGAAAACCAATTACTTACGCATATTGTAGCGATACCATTTACGATGAAAGGGTTATAAACTCAGTTCAAAATGCTGATATTTTATACCATGAATCTACTTTTTTGCACGATAAATTACAACGAGCAATTGATACCATGCATACCACAGCAAAACAAGCAGGAATAGTTGCAAGTAAAGCAAATGTAGAGAAATTGATTATTGGTCACTTTAGTGCAAGATACGATGACTTACAACCGCTTTTGGTAGAAGCAAGAACAGAATTTAAAAATACCGAAATAGCCGATGAAGGCAGAACCTTTATTATGGAGTAATATTATTTTCAATATAACTAATTCCTTAAACTTACATTTGCCGTTTTAAAAAATATATGCAAACATTTACTCCAACCAATTGGCAACAATACGAACTTTTAGATTGTGGCGATTTTGAAAAGCTAGAAAAATTTGGTTCATTGGTGTTACGTAGACCAGAACCACAAGCACTTTGGAGTAAAAAATGGAGCGAACAAGAATGGCAAAAACTAACTGATATTACTTTTAAACCACGCACAAGCCATAGTGGCGAATGGATAAAAAAAGATAAAAAAGCAGGCGAGCGTTGGAAAATGAATTATAAATTCAACGATTTGAACCTAAACTTCAACTTAGCGCTAACTTCGTTCAAACACGTTGGTATTTTTCCGGAACAAGCAGCCAATTGGGATTATATTTTTGAAAACTTAAAAAAAGTAAAAGGCGAACAACCTCGGTTTTTAAATTTGTTTGCCTACACAGGTGGTGCAAGTATAGCTGCAAAAGCTGCCGGAGCCGATGTAACACATGTTGACAGTGTAAAGCAAGTGATTACTTGGAGTAAAGAAAACATGGAATCATCGGGCTTAACCGATATTCGTTGGATTGTGGAAGATGCCATGAAATTTGTAAAACGCGAAGTAAAGCGTGGTAAAACATATCATGGAATTATTTTAGATCCTCCGGCTTATGGCATTGGTGCCAATGGCGAACGCTGGCAATTAGAACAAAGTATCAATGAATTATTACAAGATGTTGCTAAAATTTTAGAACCCAATAATCACTTTTTAATTTTAAATGTTTACTCATTAGGCTTAAGTGCTTTGGTAGTTCAAAACTTAATACAAAGCAATTTTAAACAATCCCAAAATTTAGATTTTGGAGAGCTTTACCTTCAAGGAAAATCGGGCATTCAGTTGCCATTAGGAATAGTTGGTAGGTATAGTTTGTTGTAGAAAAAAACATAAAAAATTTAACCCATAAAAAAATCCGAAGCTTTATAAACTTCGGATTTTTTATTATTACATTTTATATTTTTTCTTGATTTGGAAAAAGTAACTTCTACTAATTTCGAATGGTTTATCTACATTTTTTAAATACAATCTACCTGTATCGTTGGTCCACTTTTCAATTTTTAAAACGTTTATCAAGTTAACAACTGTTGATCGATGAATTTGAATAAAAATATCTAACGGTAATTTATTTTCCCAGTTTTTAATTGAATTATAGGTAATACTTAATTTGCCATCAAGCATATTTATTTTGGTATAATTTCCGTAAGCTTCAATGTAGTTAATGTCTTTGATTTTAATAAAATTCATTTTATTATCAAAATTTAATAATATAATTTGGTCTGATTGAAATCTTTCTTCACCTTCATTAAGATTATTATCGTTAACAGCAACTGAAGGAAGGCTAACTCGTTCTATAGCATTTGCAATGCGTTTTGCACTAATGGGTTTTATTATAAAATCAATTGCGTTCATTTCAAATGCTTTTATAGCAAAATTTTCGTGCGAGGTAATAAAAATAATTTTTGGAGTGCAATTAAGTTCTTCTAATAAGTCAATTGATATCAATCCATTTAAATCAATATCTAAAAACAATAAATCGGGTTTAAGTCTATTTACAACTTCTTTTGCTTCGTCAAAAGAAGATGCTTCTCCAATTATATTTATGTGAGGAAATTGCTCTAATACTTTTTTTAAAGTAATCCTCATTACTTCTACATCATCAATTAAAACGGCTTTTATACTTTTCATTGTTAAATTATTTATCGTGTTAATAATTATTAAACAAAACTATTAATTTACAAAATAAACGATTTATTTTATTTTATAATCAAAAAAAAATTATTTCCTTATTAAAAAATTAACTTGATAGAGCAATAGATTTTGTTTTTTAATGAGAATAGTCAATAAGGCTTGAAATTAAAATAAACAAATAATTGAATATTAAACGGTTGTAATTTTAAGTTGTTTAGTTGGAAACTATTTTTGTATGAATAGTTTCCGAAGTTTCGAAAATTTCTAATATTTGCACTCGGAAATTTAATGGAAGGAAAAGATAAAATATTAATTGGAGCTGAAGCTTTATTTATGAAATATGGCTTTAAAAGCATCACTATGGATGATATTGCCAGAGAGCTTGGTATTTCAAAGAAAACATTGTATCAATTTTTTGAAGATAAAAACGATTTAGTAAATCAAACTATTGAATCACATATTAATTGCGATATTGAAAACTGCAGATTAGTTAAAAATGGTGAATACGATCCCATTGAATTTTTATTTGAAATAAGTAAATCAATTACCGAAAACCACAGAAAAGTAAATGTTTCAGTATTGTTCGATTTAAGAAAATATTTCAAAAATGCTTGGGATAAATTAGAAAAATTTAAGTCAGATTTTATTTTTAATCAAATGGTTGAAAATATAAATTCAGGTAAAGAGCTAGGATTGTACCGGCAAAATTTAAACTCGGAGTTAATAGCCAAATTATATGTGAATAATATAGAGTTTATGATGAGGCCCGAGTTGTATCAAGAAATAACAAACGATTTTTATTTAATTCATCAAGAAATAGTAAAATATCATTTACATGGTATTTGCACTGAAAAAGGATTAAAAAAACTAAATAAGATTATTGAAAACCAAAACATAAATAATAAGAACATATAAATATGAACACAAAAATTTCCACATTGATTGTGGCAACATTATTCAGCTTAAATTTGCTCATTGCACAGCAAAATGGTGAAATAAAAAAATTTTCGTTAAATGAGGCTGTTAGCTTTGCACTTAAAAATAACGATTCACTAAAAAATACAGTACTTGATGAACAAATAGCACGAAAGAAAGTAAAAGAAATTACAGCCAATGGATTGCCTCAAATTAATGCAACTTCAAGCTTAAATCATTTTATTAAAGTTCCTTCGGTAGAAATACCAAACCCTTTTCAATCACCTACTAATACTGCTGCAACATTATCTTTTCCTCAAGGTATTCCATTCTCATGGAATAACACCATTCAAGCCAGTCAGTTGCTTTTTGATGGAACTTTCTTTTTAGGTTTAAAAGCTGCAAAAGAATTTGTTGAAATGAGCAAAATTGATATTAAGCGTTCAGAAATTGATGTGGAAAACAATATAACTAAAGGTTATTACGCTGCTTTAATTATTGATGAAAATATTCAATTATTTGAAAATACTCTTAAACGTATTGAAAAAACGTATTTCGATATCAACGAACTATATAAAAATGGCTTAGTTGAAAAAATTGATGCTGATAGATTAAGATTAACTTTAGCTAATACACAAACCCAATTTAGCCAATTAAAAGACCAAAAAGAATTGGTTTATTATAGTTTAAAAATGCAAATGGGCTTAAAAGTAAGCGATAAAATAGAGTTAACCGATCAGTTAAACCAGTTAATGGTAGCTAATAACGTAACAGTTAGCAACGAAAAAGCAAGCTATGAAAACCGAATAGAATACCGTAAGTTATTATTAGCTGAAAAATTGAATAATTTAGATAAAAAACGTTATCAATATGGCTATATGCCAAGTTTGGCAGCATTTGGAAACTATACTTACAATACTTTTGGTGTAGAGTTTAGTAATTTAGGTAACAAGTTTTTTGATGGTACTTTGGTTGGTGCTCAATTAACATTACCTATTTTTGATGGAATGCGAAAATCAGCTCAAATTCAGCAGGTTAAATTAAACGCTCAAAAGTTAAGCAATACCAAAAAAATGGTAGAAAACTTAATTGACCTAGATAGAACCAATGCGCAAAGCCGTTACGAAAGAGCTAAAGAGCAATTAGTAATTCAAAAAGACAACTTTAACTTAGCTCAAGATATTTACAATAAATCAAGTTTGAAACTAAAAGAAGGCGTAGGTTCATCGTTAGAATTAACTAATGCCGATAACGATTTGAAACAAGCACAAACCAATTACCTTACTTCAATTTACAATTGGTTAAATGCTCAAATTGAATTGAAAAGAGCCGTAGGCAAATAATAACAAACAATAAAAAAAATTAAAATAAAAATAAAATGAAAAACGGAAAAATAATTATTGCTATTTTATCAATCATTACTGTAGTAATTTCATCGTGTGGTGATAAAAATTCAGCAAAAGCAAAAAAAGAAAAGCTAGAAAAGTTAAAGAATGAACAAGCAGCTTTAATTACACAAATTAAAACTTTAGAAGATGAAATTAAAGCCAGTGGCGATAGTATTGAAAATAAAGTAAAAATGGTTAACGTAGCTATTACCGAAATACAAACATCAAACTTTAGACACTTTATTGATGTTCAAGGACAAGTGGATGGGGATGAAAATACTTCCATTAGTGCTAAAGTTCCAGGATTGGTTTTAAATGTTTTTGCAAAGCCAGGTTCAGTTGTAAAAGCTGGTCAAATTTTAGCTGAATTGGATGGAAATGCTGTTAAAAAACAAATTCAATCAATGGAAACAAATTTAAGTTTAGTTACCGAATTGTACAATAAACAAAAAGCTTTATGGGAAAAGCAGGTTGGTTCTGAAATACAGTTTAAGCAAGCAAAAACTAACAAAGAATCGCTTGAACAGCAAATTGGTGCAATGCGTGAACAGTTAAGTATGTATAAAATTACTGCACCTTCAAACGGAACTATAGATGAAGTTAATTTAAAAAATGGCCAAACAGCAGTACCAGGAATGCCTTATTTTACTATTGTTAACTTTAATAAGTTAAAAGTGAAGGCCAATGTAGCTGAAGCTTTTGCTAATAAAGTAAAGCAAGGTAATGATGTTCAAATTTTATTTCCAGATTTAAATAAAAATATTGAAGCCAAAATATCATACTCAGGAAAAGGAATTAGTGCTTTAAACCGAACTTTTGGTGTGGAAGTAAATTTGCCAAACGACAATAGTTATTTACCAAATATGATAGCCGTAGTTAAAATTATTGATTACGAAAAAACCAACGCCATAGTTGTTCCTGTTAATTGTATTCAAAATGGAATAGAAGGTTCACATGTTTTTGTTGCTGTAAAAGAAAATGGGAAAAATATTGCAAAAAAACGCACTGTAATTGTTGGTGAAACCTATAACGAAAATGCTGAAATTTTAAGTGGATTAGAAAAAGGAGAGCAATTAATTACTGTTGGTTATTCTGATTTGAACGATGGAGAAGTAATTAAATTTTAAAAATTATTTTAAAAAAATAAACAAGGCAAATGCCTAAGCCAAAAGCTAAAAATATGTTAGATAAAATAAAAGAATTTAAGCCTTCGAGTTGGGCTATAAATAACAAAACAAGTATTTACATTATGACTATAATAATAACCCTTGCAGGTTTATTAAGTTATAATGGATTGCCAAAGGAACAGTTTCCTGAAGTAGTTTTTCCTCAAATAATTATCAGTACTGTTCAAGCTGGAACTTCTCCAAAAGATATGGAGAATATTGTTACCAAGCACCTTGAAAAAAGTGTAAAATCAATTTCGGGTGTTAAAAAAGTAACGAGTAATACTATTCAAAATATAAGTTTAATAACCGTTGAATTTAATACCGATGTGCAAATTCCTGTTGCTAAACAAAGAGTAAAAGATCAAGTAGATAAAGTACGTAAAGATTTACCACAAGTTTTAACTAGTGAACCAAGTGTTATTGAAATTGATGTTTCGCAACAACCAATTATGTATGTGCATCTTTCGGGCGATTACCCTTTAGATAAATTAAAAACTTATGCCGAAGATTTACAAGATAAGATAGAAGGTTTAAAAGAAATAACTCGAGCAGATATTGTTGGCGCATTAGATAGAGAAGTTCAAATAAACTTGGATATGTACAAAATGCAAGTGGCCGAAGTGTCAATGTACGATGTAATGCAAGCAATAGGGAATGAAAACGTAACTATAAGCGGTGGTTCTGTAAAAATGGATGGTTTGTTGCGCGAAATAAATGTTATTGGTGAATATGCCGATCCTAAAAAAATAGGTGATTTAGCTATTCGATCAGCAAGCGGAGCCATAGTTTATTTGCGCGATATTGCTGAAGTGAAAGATGGTTTTAAAGAACAAGAAAGTTTTGCACGCTTAGAACATAAAAATGTAATTACTTTAAATGTTGTTAAAAAAAGTGGTCAAAATTTAATTGATGCAAGCGATAAAATAAGGGCTTTAACTAAGGAAATGAAAGCAATTAAATTACCAGAGGGATTAAAAATTACCATTACTGGTGACCAATCGGATGCCACAAGGGTTACTTTACATGACTTAATTAATACAATCATAATTGGTTTTATTTTAGTAACAATTATTTTAATGTTTTTTATGGGAGCTACCAATGCATTGTTTGTTGCAATGTCGGTTCCTCTATCTATGGCAGTTGCTTTTTTAATACTTCCAACTATTGGTTTCACTTTAAACATGATTGTACTTTTTGCATTTCTACTTGCATTAGGTATTGTGGTTGATGATGCAATTGTGGTTATAGAAAACACCCATCGAATTTTCGACAATGGAAAAGTTCCAATAAAAAAAGCAGCAAAGCTAGCGGCAGGAGAAGTATTTGCACCAGTACTTTCAGGAACATTAACAACTTTAGCTCCTTTTATTCCATTGGCGTTTTGGCAAGGTGTTATAGGTAAGTTTATGTTCTTTTTACCAGTTACTTTAATTATAACTTTATTGGCTTCGTTAGTTGTTGCTTATATAATAAATCCAGTATTTGCTGTTGGTTTTATGAAAACACACGAGGAAGAAGCTGCTGAACGTAAAAACACAAAAGGCTTTAAAATAACTTCAATTGTTTTTGCAGTAATTGCTTTGTTATCATATGTTGGTGGTAATTTTGGAGTTGGTAACTTTGTGGTGGTTATTTATTTATTGTATTGCTTAAACCGATTTTATTTATATAAAGTCATTGGTATATTTCAGAATAAAACTTGGCCTAATGTTCAAGAAGTTTATCGTAAGCTAATAACTTGGTGTTTAAAAGGAAGCCGTCCTATTTGGATATTGGTTGGAACCATTGGCTTATTATTTTTTAGTTTCTTTTTAGTTTCAGTTCGTTCGCCTAAAGTTGTTTTCTTTCCTCAGGCCGAGCCTAATTTTGTTTATACTTATATTCAAATGCCTATTGGAACAGACCAAGTTAAAACCGATTCGATTACCAAAATAGTTGAAGAAAGAATTTACAAAGAAATTGGCGATAGCAATAAAATTGTAGAATCGGTAATTTCTAATGTAGCCATTGGAGCAGGCGATCCAACTCAATTTGAAGCTGGTGCACAATCGCATTTAGGAAAAGTTACTGTTGCCTTTGTTGAGTTTGGAAAACGAAATGGCGAAGGAACTACCCAATATTTAGATAAAATTAGAAAAGTGGTAAGTGATATTCCTGGTGTACAAATTACTGTGGAACAAGAAAGCAATGGCCCACCAACAGGAAAGCCAGTTAATATTGAAATTATTGGAGACGATTTTGAGGAATTAACTGCCACTTCAAAAGACATAAAGCGCTACCTCGATTCGTTACAAATACCGGGAATTGAAGAGTTAAAATCGGATTTAATTACCAATAAACCCGAAATATTAATAGAGGTTGATAAAGAACGTGCAAATAGAGAAGGAATTACATCGGCTCAAATAGGGCAAGCTTTACGAGGTGCTATTTTTGGTATTGAAGTATCTAAATTTAAAGATGCAAACGATGATTATCCAATTCAAGTTCGTTACAACGAAAGTCAGCGAAATAACATTGATGCATTGTTGAATTTAAAAATTACTTACCGCGATATGAACATGGGTGGTATGTTACGTTCTGTTCCTTTGTCATCGGTTGCTAAACTAAAATACAGCCAAACTTATGGTGGTATTAAACGCAAAAACCAAAAGCGAATGGTTACCTTAGGTTCAAACGTGTTAACAGGCTATAATGCCAATGAAGTGGTAGAACAAGTTAAAAAAGCAGTTGCTAAATTTAATTTACCGGCATCGGTAACAACCGACATGACAGGAGAGCAGGAGCAACAAGAAGAAACAGGAAGATTTTTAGGAAATGCCATGTTAATTTCATTGGGTTTAATATTTTTAATTTTAGTAACACAGTTTAATTCTATTTCAAAACCAGTTATTATTTTAAGTGAAATTATATTTAGTATTATTGGTGTGCTTTTAGGTTTCTCTATTTTTAAAATGGATATTTCTATATTAATGACAGGTATTGGTATTGTAGCACTGGCAGGTATTGTGGTGCGGAATGGAATACTCTTAGTAGAATTTACCGATATACTTTTAGAAAGTGGAATGGAATTAAAAGAAGCAATTATTGAAGCTGGTAAAACGCGTATGACTCCAGTTATTTTAACTGCATCTGCAACCATGCTAGGATTAATACCCTTGGCAGTTGGCTTAAATATAGATTTTGTTACTTTATTTGAAACAGGCAATCCACATATTTTCTTTGGTGGCGACAGTGTAGCATTCTGGGGTCCATTATCTTGGACCATGATTTTTGGTTTATTGTTTGCAACTTTATTAACTTTAATATTGGTTCCAGTAATGTTATTACTATCAGAATCAATTAAAAAGAAGTTTTTTCCTGAAAGAGCAAACAAAACACAAGAGGTTTCGTTATAAATATAATATTACACTTTGGGGTAGAGGTGTAGTTTTGTTTCATAAGTTAAACGAGGTTTCCGCAAGGGGGTCTCGTTTTTTTTAATAAAGTTACATTCAATTTGCCATTGCAAAGCAATACAATAATGATAACTAACGAAAATTTTATAAAATATCCATTGCAGTTTCCTGAAACTGCCCCAGCTACTCAATTTGAAATCATAAGTTTTAAGGTAAAAAATAAAATATTTGTTACCCACAATATAAAAGAAAGTAGGTGCTGTATAAAGCTAAGCGAGGTAGAGCAAACTTTGTTTTGTATGATAGATAAAAACATCATTTTTCCTGTTCCTAATAAGTGGGGTAAACATGGGTGGACTTTGGTAAAACTTAATTTAGTAACCGAAGAATTATTAATAGAAATTTTAACAGCAGCTTATTGTTGCGTGGCACCACCCAAACTATCAGCTCCTTATTTAAAACAAATTGATTCGGTTTAAATTTTTATAGTAATTTTATTTTTTAAATTCATATAAAATAAAAACCCAATATTTATTAAATTGGTTATACCAATAGGGCCCATTTTACTTATTTTATCAAACAATTCGTTTCCTAAAATATCTGAACTATTGAGTATATTTAGTAAATACAACAGTGCAAAAAATACTGCTTGGTAATAATTTTTACTATAAAATAAGTAAGAAATTATGACCATAATCACTGGTAGCGCAAATAAAAAATGTTCAGTATCTGTAATTAATAAATTAGGTATAACAGCTATAATACTTATAAAAAGCACTATAAAATTTAAATTATTATTGGCTTCCAATGTTGCAACTTCGGTATTATTTTTATTTGTATAAAAATAAAACAAAACCAATAAACTCAACACCAATAAAATTATTAAATATTGAAAATAACTTGGCGCATTGCTATAAAAATAATATTGAACTAATGAATAAATGGTTTCGGCACTTTTTAAATACGAACTATGTTTGGCCATGGCTTC
>JBAXCN010000055.1:0-21640 GCA_037141455.1 Bacteroidota bacterium | reverse complement strand
TTTTATTATTCCACGCCCTAAAGGGCGTGGCAATGGATATTTTCAAATAATTATTTTCAAAATTAAATAAATTTATAAAAAATAGTTTTTGCAATTGCCTCGGTTAATCATTTAAACCGATCGCCATGATTAATTGCCATTACCTTTAGGGCAAGAACTAATACACAAAAAAGCCAAACGTTTTCACATTTGGCTTTTAATATTTTTTTGCCAGAAGCTAGCAGCCAGCAGCCAGTAGCTACTTTATAATAACTTAGTAAACACTCCTGGATATAAACCCAAAACCAAGCTTAATATTAGGCAAACTACTATTACCATTTGGTAAGAAAAGGTGGGTTTAATTTCAAATTCGTTCGCAGGTTTGCTATACATAGCAACAATTACTTTCATGTAGTAAAACACCCCAATTATTGAACTGATAATGGCAAGGAAAACCATTTGTTCGTATCCATTTCTAAATGCTTCGCTAAATATAAAGTATTTACCAAAAAAGCCTGCAAATGGAGGAATACCAGCCAAACTTAACATGGCTATTGTTAAGCATGCAGCTAAAAAAGGATTCTTTTTGCCTAAACCATTAAAACCACTAATGCTCTCGGTATCGGTTGCTTTAAAAACAGTAATGGCAATGGCAAATGCAGCTAAACTTGCCACAGCATATCCTACTGAGTATAAAAATAAAGCACTATCGGTACTGCCTTGTAAACTAAGTATTGCCAACATCATATAACCAGCATGGCTTATACCAGAATAAGCCAAAAGGCGTTTAAAATTATCTTGTACTAAGGCTACTAAATTGCCAATTAATAAAGTTGCAGCGCACGAAAAAGTAAGTATTAACTCGGCTTTGCCCATTGCAAAAACAAAACAAACCGAAACCAATTTGTAAAATGCAGCAAAAGCAGCAATTTTAACCAAAGTACTCATTAATGCTGTTATTAAAGTGGGTGCACCTTCGTACACATCGGGGCTCCAAAAATGAAAAGGAGCAGCCGATACTTTAAACAACATGGCAAATACCATAAGCAACATACCAACAATAAACTTAGGGTCTAAGCTATCGGCATGCATGCGCATGTAAGCACCAATTACATCAATACTAAATGTACCAGTTACTCCAAATATTAATGCAATACCAAATAACAAAAAAGCACTGGCAAACGAACCCATTAAAAAATATTTGAAACCTGCTTCGTTGGATTTTACTTCGAACCTGCGGCTTCCTGCCATTACATAAAGCGAAATAGATAATGTTTCAATACCTAAAAATAACATAGCCATGTTTGCATAACTAAACATCATTAATGCGCCACAAAGTGTAAACATTAATATTGCCATGTAATCGCTTATGTGTTTTTCATCGTCAGAACTTGAATAAAAATCGGTAGAAAGTATTAAAATAACCAACATAATAAATAATGCCAAACCACTAAAAGCAGTTGAGAAATTATTGTCGGTAAGCATTCCGTTAAAATGTGTTTGAGGGTGGTTCCAAGTTTGTAAATTAAGGCTAAAAATAATAGCTAAACCCAATACCAAAATAGGTATTAAATATTTACGAAAATTGAATATTTCGGCCAATAAGCCAAATAAACCTAAACACGCAGTATATATTAAAGTATTCATTGAATGAATGTATAAATATTGATTAATTATTTAATAAAACTTAATTTAAAAATGTGACTTGCAATTGGCTCGACTAACTCTAAAACTGGCTTTGGAAAAATACCAAAGGCAAAAATTAAAATAGCAATTAAAGCTAAAATCAATTCTTCGTTCCATTTTAAATTTTCAAAAACAGTTACATTTTCGTTTACATCGCCAAGCATTACTTTTTGGTACATGCGCAACATATACACTGCACCTAAAATAATAGTTAAACCAGCTATAAATCCTGCCCAACTATGGTACTCAAATAATCCAAAAAGTAACATAAACTCGCCTATAAAACCATTGGTTAAAGGCAAAGCAACCGAGCCTAAAACTATAATTAAAAAATACATGGCAAAACGTGGCGATAAAACCCTAATTCCACCTAATGAATTTATATCGCTAGTTCCGGTTCTACTTATAATTATTTCGGCACAATAAAATAAACCAACTACATTTATTCCGTGTGCTAACATTTGAATTAAAGCACCCTGAAAACCTTGCATATTTAAAGCAAAAATACCACCTGCTATTAAACCCACATGCGCAATTGATGAATAAGCAAAAAGTTTTTTAATATCGGTTTGCATTATTGCAATTACCGATGCATAAACAACACCAATAAAACACAATGCAATAACGTAAGGAGTATATTCTGCCACACCATTTGGAACTATTGGCAATAACCAACGTAAAAGGCTATACAAACCCATTTTTAACATGATACCCGAAAGCAACATGGTACCTTGTGTAGGTGCAGAGCTATAAGTATCTGGTTGCCAAGTGTGGAAGGGAATAATTGGAATTTTAATGGCAAACGCTAAAAAGAACATCCAAAAAATAAATCCTTGTTTGCATGAACAAATATGGTTAACAGTTAAATCAACCCAACTTAAATTGTGACTTGGAGTTGCCCAATACAAATATAAAAAACCAAAAAGCATAAGTAAACTTCCTGCCAATGTGTAAATAAAAAACTTTAAAGTAACAGTTGCTCTATTTGGTCCACCCCAATTTAAAGCAATGAAGTAAATTGGAATTAATGCTAATTCCCAAAATATATAATATAAAAAACCATCAAACGATACAAAAACACCTATTAATGCAAAGTTCATTAATAGCATTAAAGAGTAAAGTATTTGAGGTCTTTCTTGATTTTTATTTAGACCAGATAAAATAATTAAAGGCATTAATAAATTGGTAAGAAATACCATTAGCAAACTCATTCCATCTAAACCAATATTAAAATTGATATTGGGTGAGTTAATCCAATCAATATTAATGGAAAGTGAATCTTTTATACTTTGTGTAATTTCTTTATCTAAACCATCATTTATTGAAGAAAAAACAAAATAAATGTATAAAGTAAATACTAACTGAAAAATAGAAATAATAAAGCTAAACCATTTTACAGATTCACCTTTAAAAAATAATGCAATTAAACTTGCAAATAATGGTATAAGTAATAGTATAAGGGTTAACATTAATTATATGTGTAAAAAATTAAATATGTTAAAAATTTGAAGAGCTAATAAAATAATCATGCTAATAACCATTGCAAACATGTAAAAACCAACATGACCAGTTTGAAGCAACCTTAAACCACGGCCAAACTGAGCAGTTACAAATGCAACTCCATGAACTAATAAATCAATAACTAGTTTGTCGATTATTACTAAAAACAAATCGCTTAATAACATAATAGGTTTTACAAAAACTGCATTATAAATTTCATCAACATAAAATTTATTTGAAATTACTTTACTTAGTCCTTTTAATTGTTCATCTTCAAGTGGAGTTTGTTTTTGTTTTACATATTTAAAATAAGCAAAAGCAATACTTACAATAGCTAAACCAACTGCAGTTGCAATTAAAATCCATTCCATTGAATGACTCATTTGATGACCAGCAGGAAGAATAGTTTTTGATTGTGCAAACACACTTGATAAATAATTTTTAAAATTGTGTGAATGGCTTAAAACTGGAGGTAAACCAATAAAACCAACTACAACTGAACAAGCAGCTAATACAATTAATGGCAAAGTCATTACGGTTGGGCTTTCATGAATATGGTGTTTAACTTCATCAGTTCCTCTAAACGAATTTGAAAACGTTAAATACAATAGTCTAAACATGTAAAATGCTGTTAACATGGAGCTAAACGACAGCAATCCCCAAATAACTTTATTGTGCTCAAATGCCGAAGCTAAAATTTCATCTTTACTAAAAAAACCTGCAAACGGAGGAATTCCAGAAATAGCAATTGTACCAATTAAAAAAGTTAAAAAGGTAACTTTAATGTATTTGCCCAAACCGCCCATTCTGCGCATATCTTGTTCGCCACCCAAAGCATGAATTACCGAACCAGCTCCCAAAAATAACAATGCTTTGAAAAACGCATGAGTTACAACATGAAACATTCCACTTTCAAAAGCACCAATTCCTAAAGCAGCAAACATTAAACCTAATTGTGAAACTGTTGAATATGCTAAAACTTTTTTAATATCGTTTTGCAATAAACCAATTACTGCAGCAAATAATGAAGTGGTAGTTCCTACAATTAAAATTACATCGAGCGTATGTGGTGCAAGTGAATATATAATGTTAGAACGAGCAATCATGTAAATACCAGCAGTTACCATTGTTGCAGCATGTATTAATGCAGAAACTGGAGTTGGACCTGCCATTGCATCGGGCAACCAAGTGTATAAAGGCAATTGAGCCGATTTACCCATTGCACCAATAAATAAAAATAAGGTTATTCCAACAACTGTAATATGGTTAACGCCTAACGACATTGCACCAATAGTCACTTTATCGTAATTCAGCGATTTAAAATGGAATAACATCATAAACATTCCTAATAAAAAACCTAAGTCGCCTATTCGGTTCATAATAAAAGCTTTTTTAGCTGCATCGTTATAAGCTTGGTTTTTAAACCAAAATCCAATAAGTAAATAACTACATAAACCTACGCCTTCCCAGCCTATAAACATTATTAAATAGTTATTTCCCATAACTAACAATAGCATAAAAAACACAAACAGGTTTAAATAGGTAAAAAACCTAGCAAAACCTTCATCGTGGTGCATGTAACCAATAGAATATAAATGAATTAAACTACCGATACCAGTTACAACCAACAACATAGTAATGGTTAATGGATCGATTAAAAAAGCAAATGGAATAAATATATCGTTAAAATAAAACCAATTACTTAAAGTAACAGTTTCGGATGATCCTGAAGGTAAATTATAAAATAAAAATATGGAGCAAGCTAAAGAGGCAAACATAACTAAAGTTGCAATCCATCCTGAGGCGTGGCCTAATTTTTTGCCAAACAAACCATTTATAATAAAACCAATTAACGGCAATAATGGAATAAGTATAGTTGGTAAAAATAAATTTGATGATTGTATAATTGTTTCTGTCATTTTTAAGTTCTTAGTTTTAAGTTCGAAGTACTTAGTATTTTTTATTGTTAGTTATTTAAAGCTTTTTTCGAATTTATTATTTATTTTTTTTCGAATTTAAATTGTTACCATTTCATTTTGCTTAAAATATTTATATCGGTTGATGCAATATTTCGGTAAATACTAACTAATAATGCTAAGCCAACTGCTACTTCAGCAGCGGCAACAACCATTATAAAAAACACAAAAACTTGTCCTTCGTCATTGCCAGCATAACTGCTAAAACTAACCAAAAGTAAATTTACTGCATTAAGCATTAGTTCTATACACATTAAAATAATAATTGCATTTCGCCTAAACAAAACGCCCATAATTCCTATACAAAACATAAATGAACTTAAAATTAAGTACCAATTTTGAGGAATTGATTGTATTGAATTTTCCATAATATTATGCTCTTTCTTTTTTTGCAAGTACTACCGAACCAATCATGGCCGATAAAAATAAAATTGATGCTACCTCAAAGGGTAAAGTGTATTCTCGGTAAAGTTTCATACCTATTTGTTTAACATAGCCAATTTCAGATGCTTGAGGGGCAATATAATTACTTGGAATAGATGTTTTCATTGCAGCTAAAATTATTAAAAACAAAACCCCTCCCGAAATAACGGCTGCAAATTTTAAAAGCATGGGTTTGTGAGGTTCCGTTTCTTTATTTAAATTTAAAAGCATTACTGTAAATAAATATAACACCATGATAGCCCCTGAATAAACTATTATATGAACTACAGCTAAAAACTGTGCATTAAGCATTACAAAATGGCCTGCAATGGAAAAAAAACATAAAATAAGCCATAACACACTATAAATTGGATTTTTGCTAAACACAACAAATAATGCAGTTAATATTGTAAATGAAGCAAGTAAATAAAATATAATTTGACTAATACCCATATAGATTTTTAAAAAAGCACGCAATAATAGTAATAAGAACTAAATTTTCTAAATACTTTCACAAAGGTTGGGCTTTTGTGGAAAGATTTTAAAAATTAATTATTTATTCAAACTTAGCTTTTGGTTTGAATAAATATTTAGTTTAAATTAGCAAAAAAAATAATTGTAAATAACTTATGGTTGTAAAAAGTTCAACTTTTGAAGATGAAATTGCAAAAAAGTTTCTTCGTCTTTCTGTATATTTAAATGCACTAGGTATTGTAGGAAATATTATATCTCATTTGTATTCTGCAGCAATTGTAACCTTATTTGGTACAATATTTTTTTTTATATTATCAAGATTATTTGAAAAGAACTATTATAAAAAAACAATAACTAAAACCAATATAGTATTATCTTATTATGCTTATTTCACTTTAATTTGGTTTTATAACGCTGGTTCATCTGGCAGTACTATCATACTTTTTGTAATATTATTTTTTTTAACCTTTGTAATAGTTCCATCTTCAAAACATCTTCATTTTATTATAGGTGCCTTATTACTAATAATAATACTTTATGTTTCTGAATACTTTTTTCCTCAAATTATTTTACAACAATATTCAACTAGGTTTGATAGATTTTTTGATGTTTTTATAATCACTATTTTGGCGCTTTTTTTAATGAAAAATCTAATTGAAGTGATTTCAGAAAATTATTTATATGAACGAAATCTTGTTCATTTAAAAAATAATGAATTAGAAAAAAACAAAAATGAATTAAAAGAAAGCAAAGATTTTTTTAACAAATTAGCCGAAAAACTTCCAGGAATAAGTTACCAATTTGTAATGAATGAAAAAGGCGAATCTTGGTTTAATTATGTGAATGGAAATGTATATGATATTTTTGAAGTTTTACCTGAAAAAGTTTATAGCGATCATAATTTTGTTTATAATATTATGGATAGAAAAGATAGAATTATTTTCTATAGAGATATCATATATTCATTTAATAATTTAAGTAATTTTAATAATCAACATAAAATAATTACAACTAGTGGTAAGGTTAAATACATTTCAACCCAAGCAAAGCCCGAAAAATTAAGTAATGGAAATGTAGTATGGTATGGCTATAGTGAAGAGGTTACTGAACGAATAAAAGAAGAGGAAATTTTAAAAGAAAGCGAAGAAAAGTTAAGATTTATAAGCGAAAATACGAGTGATGGTATTATTGTTTATGAAAAATCAGGTATTACGTATGCTTCAAAATCATATTCTAATATTTTTGGATATTCTAAAGAGGAAATCATTGGAAAAAACGGAACAGATAGCCTAAATTTAATTCACCCTAACGATAGAAATGGCTTTTTAAAATCATTTGAAAATGCCATAAAAAATAATCAACAGAATTTGGTTTATGAATACAGGTATTATCATAAAAAAGGATATTATGTTTGGCGTGAGGACACTTTTAGTATTTTTTACAACGAAAATAAAAATTTTGACAAATTTATTATTGTAATAAGAGACATTACAGAGAAGAAAAATATTAGTTTAAATTTTGAGCAAATGAAAAGCATGCTTGAACAAACCAGTTCAATAGCTAAAGTTGGAGGATGGGAAGTTAATATGCTAACAAATGAAGTAATTTGGACTGATTTAATTTATGAAATTTATGACCTAAACAAAAACGAGTTCAAACCAAATATTTATTCAATATTAAGATATTTTAAAAAAGGAAATAGCCGACATAAAATAACTAATTTTTTTAAAAATGCGAATAACCTCGAAAATTATTATGACGAACAATTAGAATTAGTTTCGGCAACTGGAAAAAATAAATGGGTAAAGGCTATAGGTAAACCCTTATTTGAAAATGGAGTTTGCATAAAAGTTTTTGGAACCTTTCAGGATATTACAATTCAAAAACAACAAGAATTAAAACTAAAAGAATTGGCATTAGTTGCTTCAAAAACAAATGATGCGATTATTTTAACAGATGAAAACGCAAAAATTCTTTGGGTAAATAATGCATTTGAAAAAATGACAGAATACTCATTAGAAGAAGTTATAGGCAAAGAACAAAAGGATTTATTATCTGGTACCAATACGAATTGGAATATGATACATAAAATGATGGACTCAACCAAAAAATTTGAACCTGTAAATGCTACTTTATTAAATTATACAAAAAGCGGAAAGCCCATTTGGTTCGATATTTCTGTAACTCCTGTTTTTGATGATTATGGAGTTTGCACTAACTTTATTGATGTAAAAAAAGATGCTACCGAAAGAGTGGAAAAACATCAACAGTTGCAAGAATTAACCAAAATAACTTCCGATCAAAATGAACGCCTTTTAAATTTTACATATATCATTTCTCACAATATTAGATCTCATTCCGCTAATATTTCAGGGATAGTAAATTTAATTGAAGTATCTGAAAATTTGGAAGAAAAAGAAACTTTCTTCAAAATGCTAAAAACCAGTACCAATAATTTAGAAGAAACCATTCAAAATTTAAATGAAATAATTTCTATACAAAGTAATTCTAATCAAAATTATTCTACTTTAAATTTAAAACTAGAAATTGAAAAAACCTTTGCCATTGTTATTGATTCTATTAAAAGTAGTGGAATAAATATAGAAAATAAAGTTTCTGAAACAATAAATTTAAATGTTATTCCAGCATATTTAGATAGTATATTATTAAATTTAATTACCAATGCTATTAAATACCGCTCGTTAGAAAAAGAATCGTATTTAAAAATAACCAGTAGCGAAAACGAAAACTATTTTATTATTTCATTTGAAGACAATGGACTAGGATTAAACTTAAAAAAGCACAAAGAAAAACTTTTCGGCATGTACAAAACTTTTCATAAAAATTTAAACTCCAAAGGTTTAGGATTGTTTATAACCAAAAATCAAATAGAAGCCATGGATGGAAAAATAGAAGTAGAAAGCGAAGAAAACAAAGGCTCTACATTTAAAATATTTTTCGCTAAAAATAAAATTGATAATATTTTAAATTAAAATTGCGTATTTAACATTCAAACCTATTTTTGCCCCATTATGACAAACCAAACAATGAGCCTTTTTGAAAAACATAAAAACACTTTAACCAATGCTATAAAAGCTTTAGGCGAAAGAACTTATTACACTCCATATCCTGAAAATCCCAAGGCATATGCTGAAGATGCTGATTTAAAAGCTAAAAATTGGATAAGTGCAACCATGAACAATGACTTTAAAGGTTTAAAACAAACTGGTGAAACTAGTTGGCATGGTGAGGAAATATCGCCTTTTTTACAAATAGGGGTTGGTGTTCGTTATCCAATTTTTACTATAGATTCAATAATTAATAATGCTACCAAAGCACAAAATACTTGGAGTAAAACTTCAATTGAAGAAAGAACTGCTATTTTAATTGAGTCTTTAGATAGAATTTCAACCCGTTTTTTCGATATTGCTTACGCAACCATGCACACTACTGGTCAGGCGTTTATGATGAGTTTTCAAGCAAGCGGACCACATGCCAACGACAGAGCTTTAGAAGCAATTGCTTCAGGATATCAGGAATTAACTCGTTACCCTAAAAATGTAGAATGGATTAAAAACTTTGGAAAGTTTGATTTAAAAATTAATAAAGATTTTAAACCTGTAGCCAAAGGTGTAGGTTTAGTTATTGGCTGTTCTACATTTCCTATTTGGAATACAGTTCCAGGTTTGTATGCAACTTTAATAACTGGCAATGTATGTATTGTAAAACCTCACCCAAAAGCTATTTTACCAATTGCAATTGTTATACAAGAATTACAAAATGTTTTGGCTGAAAATGGTTTTGATATTAATACCGTTCAGTTAGCTGCCGATAGTTCAGCCAATCCAATAACTAAACAATTAGCTGAAAACAGTGCTGTCAAAATGGTTGATTTTACTGGTAGTTCGGAGTTTGGAAATTATATTGAAACATTACCAAAATTAACTTTTACAGAAAAAGCTGGAGTTAATAGTATAATTTTAGATTCAGTTAATGAATTGCAACCTGTATTGGCTAACATTGCATTTTCGGCAAGTTTATACAGCGGACAAATGTGTACTGCACCGCAAAATATTTTTGTAAGTAAAAATGGTGTTCAAACTGCAAATGGAATTGTTAGTTACGAAGATGTTGTAAAAGGAATTGCTGCTGCAATTTCAGGTTTGGTAGATAACCCAAAAGCTGGGCCTGGAACTTTGGGAGCCATTCAAGCCGAGGCTACCTATAAAAGAGCAAATGAAGCAAAAAACTTAGGAGGTATTTTAGTTTTGGATAGTAAAGCCATTAAAAACGAAGAATTTGTTGATGCAAGAATTGCTACTCCCGTTGTAATTGAAGTAGATAAAACGCAAAAGGAAATTTATAACCAAGAATGTTTTGGACCTGTTTTATTTATTGTTAAAACCGATTCGGTTCAAAATTCGTTGGAACTATGCAAAGAATTAGTGATGGAAAAAGGAGCGTTAACTTGTGGCGCTTACACAACCAATAACGAAACTAAAGAAACAATTGCAGCAGAAATGAATAATGCATTTGTTCCTGTAACTTTTAACTTTACTGGAGCTGGTTTTATTAACTCACATGCTGCTTTTAGCGATTTTCATTTAACAGGAGGAAATCCTGCTGGTAATGCTAGTTTTACTAATACCGAATTTGTAAGCAAGCGTTTTGTTTGGGTTGGAAATAGATATATGTAAATAGTTGTCAGTTGATAGTTGTCAGTTGTCAGTTGATAGTTGACAGTTGAAATGATAGTTGGATAGTTGAGCTCAAATATGCTTGGCTATCCAATTAAAACTTTAACACCTCCAACCTTTAAAACTTCAACACCTAAACACTTCAACACCTAAAAACCCAAAAACTTCAACACTTTTAATAACTCATCTCCACAATTTTTACCACATCTGTAGGAGTAATGTTTTTATGTTCTCCAAGTCCTAGCATTCCTCTTGCAGTAAAATTTTTAAAAATAAATGGAGCTGCTTCTTTATAATTTTCTTTGTATTCGCTTAGTTTTGTGGGTATTCCTAATGAATGAAAAAACGCTTCCGTTTTAGTTATTGCTAATTTTGCTTTTTCATCTATACTGCCTTCGTTTATATGCCAAACCCTAGTTGCAAATTGGGCTAATTTTTCTTTTTTACTTTCAAAGTTAAAAGTATAATGGCTACTCATAATTATAGCCAATGTTCGAGCATGGTCTATACCAAATAATGCAGTTAGTTCATGTCCAATAGCATGTATTGACCAATCGGTAGGCACCCCTTTTTGTATTAATCCGTTTAATGCCATGGTGCAACTCCACATAAACTCACATTGAGCATTGTAATTGGTATTGTCATTCATTATTTCGGGCGCAACTTCAATTAAGTTTTGCATAATGCTTTCAGCAATTCTATCTTGTAAGTTTGCACCAATTGGGTAGGTCATGTATTGTTCTAAAACATGCGTAAAAGCATCAACAATTCCATTTGCAATTTGCCTTTGAGGGATAGATGCAATAACTGAAGGATCTAAAATAGAAAATTGAGGAAATAATCCAGGTCCACCCATTCCGAATTTTTCTTTTGTTTCGGCCCTAGAAATTACTGCTCCCGAATTCATTTCAGAACCTGTAGCTGGCAATGTTAAAACTACACCAAATGGCATTCCTACTTCTGTTCTTATTCCTTTTTGTAAAATATCCCAAGTGTTAGTTCCCGTGTATAATGCAGCCGATGATAAAAACTTTGTACCATCAATTACCGAACCACCACCTACAGCTAGTAAATAAGTAATATTTTGGTTTTTTATAATATCTAACGCATTTAACAAAACTGCGTATTCAGGATTGGCAGGAATGCCCCCAAACTCTACTACTTCAAAGTTTTTTAATGCTGATTTTACTTGCTCGTAAATACCATTTTTCATTATACTTCCACCTCCATAAAGCATTAATACTTTAGCATTAGCTGGAATTTCGGAAGTTACTTTTTCTATTAAACCTTTACCAAAAAGTATTTTGGTTGGATTTTTAAATTCAAAATTTAACATGTTTTTTATATTATATAATGATAAATACTTATTATAATTTATTGTTTTAAAATAGTTTAATAAAAATTTATTACAAATCTATTTTATTCAAATTAACTCTATTCTTTTTTATGTTGGGTATTTTATTTTATTTAGCGGAATAATATTTAAAAATAAAATGAAAAAAATAATAGTAGTATTAAGTTTAGCAGTATTAGCGGCTTTTTCAATTGCTGCCAAAAAACCAAAAATGGCTGATGGATTGTATGTGGAAATGAATACCTCGAAAGGTAAAATTTTATTGCAACTAGAAATGCAAAAAGCACCATTAACTGTAGCCAACTTTGTAGGCTTAGCCGAAGGAAAAATTAAAAACGATGCAAAACCACTAGGAAAACCTTATTACGATAGTTTGTTGTTTCATAGGGTTATTCCTAATTTTATGATTCAAGGTGGCGATCCACAAGGAACAGGACAGGGTGGACCCGGCTATGCTTTTAAAGATGAATTTGACCCAAGTTTAAGTTTTACTGGCCCAGGAATTTTAGCAATGGCAAATGCAGGCCCAGCAACTAATGGAAGCCAATTTTTTATTACACATGTTCAAACCAGTTGGTTAAATAATAGGCATACTATTTTTGGCCATGTAATAGAAGGACAAGATGTAGTAAATAAAATTACGCAAGGTGATTATATTTTAAAAGTAAAAATTATTAGAAAAGGTAAATTGGCTAAAAAATTCAAAGCCGATAAAGTGTTTGAAGAATTAAAGAACAAATAGTATAGTTTTTAATTCTCTTAAAATACAACTCCTTTTAATTGGTATTCGGCTTTTTCACCCCGTCAGTTAGCTAACTGACACCTCTCAAAAGTGGAATTACATCCAATAAAAATTAAAATTCAGTAGTAATTTAAAAATTGTTCCGAATTAAATTCCGCTCTTCGATGGGTGGTCGCAAACAGGGGTGAGTTTTGCAGTATGTAATATAATTTTGATTAAACATCACCTTTCTTAAACCAAAAAAGCTGCTTCAATTAATTTTGAAGCAGCTTTTTTTATAATTTGAATTAATTTAAAAATTAATCTTTTAAAATACTACGAGCAATAACCAACTTTTGTATTTCGCTCGTTCCCTCACCAATGGTACAAAGTTTCGAATCGCGATAAAACTTCTCAACTGGAAAATCTTTAGTATATCCATATCCACCAAATATTTGAATGGCTTCTGTGGCAGCCCAAACGCATACTTCCGATGCATAGTATTTAGCCATAGCACTTTCTTTGGTCATTGGTTTGCCTCGCATTTTTAAATCGGCAGCTTGCAAAGTTAATAGTTCTGCAGCTTCAATTTTTACAGCCATGTCGGCTAATTTAAAGGCAATGGCTTGAAAACTAGAAATAGGTTGCCCAAATTGATGACGCTCTTTAGAGTATTTTAAAGCAGCTTCATAACTTCCTTTGGCTATTCCTAAACTTAATGAGGCAATAGAAATTCTTCCACCATCTAATATTTTCATGGCTTGTTTAAAACCATCACCTACATTTCCTAAAATATTATCTTTATGAATGCGGCAATCTTCAAAAATCATTTCGGCAGTTTCGCTTGCACGCATACCTAATTTATTTTCTTTTTTACCACCTTTAAAACCCGGAGTGCCACGTTCTACTACAAAAGCAGTAATTCCATGCGAATCTAATAAATCGCCTGTTCTTACCAATACAACCGCAATATCCCCCGAAATACCATGGGTAATCCAGTTTTTTGAACCATTTATTACCCAATAATCACCATCTTGTTTTGCAACACATTGCATGCGCATGGCATCGCTACCAGTATTTGCTTCGGTTAGTCCCCAAGCACCTATCCATTCACCAACTGCCAATTTAGGCAACCAACGTTTTTTTTGTTCTTCGTTTCCAAATTGTAAAATATGGCCAGTGCACAAACTATTGTGAGCGGCCATGCTTAAACCAACTGAGCTACACACTTTAGTAATTTCAACTATGGCAGTTATGTATTCAAAATAACCCAAGCCAGCTCCTCCGTACTCTTCGGGTACGAGTACACCTAATAAGCCTAGTTTGCCCATTTCTTGCATGGTTTCTCTTGGAAAAATTTGTGCTTCATCCCATTCCATCACATAAGGACGAATATGTTTTTCTGCAAAATCGCGCGCCATTTGCGCTACCATTATTTGATTTTCTGTTGGCTCAAAATTAAGCATAAGTAATTTTTATTTTTTTTAAATTTTGGCAATGATACTTAATTAAAATAGAAATTAGAATGATTTTTAGTTAAAGAGTAACCAATATAAAAAAAATCATTTATAAAACTAAAACAAAGCTAAATTAGGGATAGGAAAACGTAATAAAATTGACTCAAATAGTATAATTTGTTAACACACTTTTGTTAATTAAATGAATTGAAAATCAATTTAAAAAAAAGAATTTGCGAATGAAATATTCTTTTTTACAATAAAGTAAAAAAGTAGTTATGGAAGTAGTTAATAATATCATTAATTAAAGTTATTTATGTTTACTAATCAGGATGTTAACCTAGCAATTTTACAAAAAAGAGCATTTAATTTACGTTGGGCGGCAGTACCTGAAGGTGTAATTCCATTAACTGCAGCAGATCCAGATTTTCCTTGTGCTCCTCAAATAGCTGAAGCTATCAGTAAATACGCCAAAGAAAGGTATTTTTCATATGCCCCCTCCGAAGGATTTGATTATTTTAGAGAAGCTGTAGCTAATTTCCATACTTTAAAACGTAATGTAATCACTAATCCCGATTTAGTTTTGGCTGTTGACAGTGCAGCTTATGGTATTTATATGGTTTGCAAAACCTTTTTGAAGCCAAATGAGGAGGCAATTGTATTTAATCCAGTTGATTTTTTGTTTAAATATTCAGTAGAAGCTATGCAAGGAAAAGCAATACCTTTTGCAGTTCCATTAAACCCAAATGAAAGTTTAAACACTGCTGAATTTGAAAAATTAATAACACCAAAAACTAAACTTATTTGTTTATGCAATCCTATCAATCCAACTGGTCGTGTTTTAAATAAAGAGGAGCTAACAATAATTGGTAACATTGCTGTAAAACATAATATTATTATTCTCTCAGATGAAATTTGGAGTGATATTGTGTTTGAACCAAATACGTATACCAGCATTGCTTCTATTAATGAAACCATAGCCCAACAAACAATAATAGTAACAGGATATAGTAAATCATATGGTTTGGCAGGTTTAAGAGTAGGCTCAGTAATTGCACCAAATCAAACTTTATTTAACTTACTTTTATTGAAATCAGAACATCTTTCAACTGTACATGGTTGCAATGTTTTAGCTCAAGTTGCAGTTACAACTGCTTTAAACGATTGTCAAGATTGGCTATCAAGTTTTGTAACTCACTTAACAAAAATGAGGGATTTGTGTGTTACTGAATTAAATAAAATTAATGGTATAGAATGTCTTGTTCCTCAAGGTTGCTATTTAGTTTTCCCTGATATTTCAAACACACATATGGATGCCCAAACATTGCAACAAGTTTTATTAGAAAAAGCAAAAGTAGCTGTAGTACCTGGGCTTGGTAAATGGTTTGGAGAAAGGGCACAAGGCCATATAAGATTAAGTTTTGCAACCTCTGAAAGTATTTTAAAAGAGGGTTTATTTAGGATTTCAAAAGTATTGAATAAATTATGAAAGTAGTAATAATTGGAAGTGGGATAGCTGGTTTAGCTTTAGGAACTATATTAAGTAAAAATGGATTTACAATCTCAATAAACGAGTTGCACGGTGAACTGATTAAAAATGGACATGCATTCTTAATGCACCCCGATGCAATGGATGTATTAAATATAATTTCAAATTATCATCCACAATTTGAAATACCAGGTCAGATTATTGATAAAATTGTAATGAAACGTCCAGATGATAGTATCATACAGTCTACTGAATTAGAATCTTGGATATGCATGAAGAGGGTTGATATTATAAAATACTTAAGTTCATTATTAAATGAAAACGAACTTCACTATAATAGAAATTTTTCGCATTTTATTTATGAAAATGATAAAGCTATAGCTGTACAATTTTCAAATGGAGATATTGAATATGGAGATGTTTTTATTGGTGCAGATGGCGCAAAATCAAGTGTAAGGAAAGCCCTTTTTGGTGAAGTGGCTTTTACTCCAGTAGAAGTTAAAGAAATTGTTGGAGTTATTACCAATCCTTCTTTAGTAGCAAAACTACCAAGTACATTTACTAAATATATTAGTGCTGATAAAGGCTTAGCTGTTGGGCTTATTCCTTGTTCAGATACCGAAATGGTTTGGTTCATGCAGTATGACGTTAAACTTCAAACACAAAAAGAATTTTCGCCAGATTGTTTAAAAGCATTAAGTTTTGATTTATTACAAAACTTTCCCGAGGAAGTTCAAGAGGTTCTTCGCTCTAATAATTTTGATAATAATTTTGTGTGGTATTCAACCGATTTTGATTTAATGTCTTCATTTCATAAAGGCAATATAGCATTAATTGGAGATGCAGCCCATGTAGCATTACCTTTTACAAGTGCAGGCACTACCAATGCCTTAATTGATGCTCATAAAATGGCAGAATTATTAATTGTAAATAATAATTTTGAGTTTGTTTGCAACACATTTTATAGTGATAGAGCAAAACAGTTAAAGGAACATATCAATTTAGGTAGGGAAATTAAAAATAATTTTTTGAATGCATCAAATGGTAAAATTAAATTACCACTGATAAAACAATTAAAGGAAGAAGAAAAAATAATTGAACCCAAAATAGAAATTCAGTATTTTACTGACCCTGTTTGTTCAACATGTTGGTTGGTGCAACCACAATTAAGAAAACTTTCATTACAATATGGTAAATATTTTGAAATTAAATACTATATGGGTGGATTGCTTCCCAATTGGGAGGTTTTAAAAAATAAAAAGGGCAAAATTACACAACCCAGTGAAGCTGCAGAACATTGGCAAGAAATTTCAGAAACTCACGATATGCCAATTTCGCCAAATGTTTGGTTAAACTCGCCTTTAGCCTCCTCTTTTCCTCCTTCTATAGCTATTAAAGCGGCACAAATGCAAAGCAAAATTAAAGCATTTCATTACCATAGGAGAATTAAAGAACTGTTATTTATTGAAAGTAAAAACATTACTGATATTGAGCTACTTTTTAATACTGGCAAAGAGGTGGGCCTCGATGTAGAAAAACTTAAAAACGATATCAATAAAAGTGCAATTGTTAAATTTGAAGAGGATTTAAAATATGCAGCACAATTAAATATCAAAGTACTGCCAACATTTATTTTATCGAACGAATTCAATGAAAAAATAATACTCAATGGTTATCAAGAATATGACATTTTGGAAAAAGCCATTTTGGATTTATACCCACTAGCTCAAAAAGACAATACTATTAGAAAACCATTAGAACTTTTTCAAATATACCAAAGTATGACAACTCACGAATTTTTGTATTTAATGGAAATAGATAAAATAGAAGCAGAAAATATTTTAAAAAATTTGGCTCATTCGGGATTAGTAAATAGAAAAAACAACAACTCAGGCTCCATTTGGAAACTAAATTACAGTAACTAAAAACTAGGTTTTGTTATCTATTTAAGGCAAAAAATTATTCTATAATACCGTAAATTTTTATGCGGTTTAATATAGAATCGTTAATAATTTTTATGTTTAATAATTCGTTAAAGCTTTTGTATTTACCATGTTGGTTTCGGTAATTAACTATTACACGTGCTACTTTAAACTTAAAATAGGGGTGAAATTTCAGTTCTTCTTCGGTAATTGTGTTTAGATTAATGCGTTTGGCTTTATTGGCATCCACATAAATTTTACCTTGTAAATCAAAAAGAATATCTTCATCAAAACCAAATATTTCGGTTAGTTGATTTAGGGTTAAAAAGCCACCCAACTTGTTTCTGTATTCTAATATTTTATGTGCTAAAGTGGGGCCTATTCTATACAGTTTTACCAAAGCAATAGAATCGGATGTGTTTAACTCCAATGGAGCAAAGGTTTTATTTTTACTGGAGTTAAAAGAATCTTTTTTTGTTAAATATGTTTTGTTTTTTACTGTATTTTCAAATTGAATATATGGGGTAAGTTTTTCTATTAACTGCTCATTTATTCCATAAATTTTTTTCAATCCCTCTACTGATTTTATTGAGCCACCTTTGCTCAAATAATTGGTTATTGTTTTTATATTTTTATCTGTAAAGCCAAGGTTTTTTAATTCGGTTTCACTGGCTGTATTGGGGTTGAAGTTAAATAATGAAGTGTTTGTTTCCTCCGTATCAAACTTGCTTTTACTATTTAACGAATCAAGGCTTGCAAGTTGACTAATGCTTATTTTTAAATTTGAAGGAGGTTTTAAAGCCCTATAAATGCTTGGCAATACCATTACAAATAGTAATATTATTGCCAATAAAATTATTCCTTTTCTTTCGCTTGGCGAAAAATAGAAATACATTTTTAAAAACTTTTCTATCCTAATCTTTAAAGTCTTCATCACTTCTGTTTTTGCGAGGAGGATTTATTTTTGGATTTTTTATAAAAAAATAATAAAGCAAAGCAAATACCACACCTGCACCTACGGTTTCCCATAAAAACCAATCCCAAAAAGTAGCTTGTTCTGGTTCGGAAGGCAATTTAGCTTCGGCAGCTTGTAATAATATAAATAATATTTTCATTAACTATTTTATTTGTTTTAATTGTTGGTTTAATAATGCCAATCCTTCATCAAAACTATGAGGATTATACCCTAATTCGTTAATGGCTTTGGTTAAAATAAAACCTGTTATTGGAGGGCGTTTGGCAGGTTGTTTTATGCCTTCACTTGTGCTCATATTTAACAATGTTTTATCTAGTTTCCAAAAATCAGCCACTTTATAAACCAAATCGAAAACACTGATGTAATCTTTACCGCTAATATTATAAATTCCTTGTGCATTTTTATCAGCAGCAAGCTTACATCCCATTGCTAAATCTTCAGCCAAAGTAGGTGTTCTAAATTGATCGGCAACTACATTTATGGTTTTGCCACTTTCCAATGCGCCTTTAGCCCAAAGCACAATATTACTTCGGCTCATGTCGCTAACTATTCCGTATACCAAAACAGTACGTAAAATAGCCCAACTTTTAGCATAGTTTATTACCTCTTCTTCGCCTTTTAGTTTTGACAATCCATAATAACTTAATGGGTTTGGCGTTTCGGTTTCAAGCAATGGTCCGTGAGTTCCATCGAAAATAAAATCAGTCGAAATATGAATTAAATGAACTTGGTTTTCATTACAAGCATTTACCAAATATTTTACTGCATCAATATTTAATTGATCACAACCTTCTTTGTCGCTTTCGCAGGCGTCCACATTGGTCATGGCAGCAGTATTAATTAATACATTTGGTTTATGTTTTTTAATTATTTCTGCTACTTCATTTTCATTGGTTATGTCTAAACTTTCATATGTGTAACCTTCCAAGTTAGCATATCTATTATCGCCTCGAGCAGTTGCAATTAATTCATATTCGGTTTTGTTTTTATACAAGTCAATTAACTTCTGACCTAATAATCCATTACTTCCTGTTATTAATACTTTCATTTTTTGTTAAATAATTAATTGGTTTTTACTCCATTCGAAATCATACACAAATTACTTATTTTATACAATAAACGAGCGCCAACATTGGCATCCCATTCATCGTTTCCTGGAGATACTTCGTTAATATCAAAACCAATTATTTGCTTTTTTGCAGCTACTATTTTTTCAATTAAATACACTACTTGTTCAAACTCAAAACCACCCGGAACAGGTGTGCCAGTGTTAGGGCAAAGTTTAGGGTCTAAACCATCAATATCAAAACTTAAATAAATATGTTGGGGTAATTTTTCAATTATAACCTCACAAATATTTTTCCAAGGTGTTCCATTGTATTGTTCTGCTTTTATTCCACTGTCGTAAAAAGTAGTTATTCTTTCATCGTTTTTACTTAATAAAAATTCATCTTCGCAGTAATCTCTAATCCCCACTTGCACCAAACTATTTATTTGAGGTATTTTTAAAGCATTAAACATTATTGAAGCGTGAGAAAATTCAAAACCTTCATAAGCATCTCTTAAATCTGCATGAGCATCAATTTGTAAAATACCAAAACTTTCATGTTTTTCGGCCAAAGCTTGCATTAAACCCAATGGTGTGCTATGGTCGCCCCCTAAAAGAGCTACAATTTTCCCATTATTTAATTGGGTTAAAGCTTTGTTTTTTATTGTTAAATTTAAATCTGAGCAAGCATCATTTATTTCTTTTTGAATGGCTTTCATCAAATCATTTTTCGAAACTGATTTACCAGCAGCATACATTTCAATGTACTTCTCGGCTTTTTTTCTTAAAGTTTTGCTTTTACTTTTTACTTTTTTATCAATGGGCAACATAGCCATTCCTAATTTCCAAGCATCACTAACATTTGTATCAAATAAATCAACTTGAAACGAAGCATCGTAAATTGCTTGCGGACCATTTGCAGTGCCTGAACTGTAAGATACTGTTACCTCCCAAGGCACAGGAATTATTACCAATGAAGCCGTTTCGGGAGTAAAAGGCAAACCAAAAATAGTATTATCGGTATTGCCAATATCGTTAGGATTAAAATTAGCAGTTTCTGTTTGTTTCGACATGTTTTTTAATTGGCAACGAAAATAGGATATTGTGAATGCCTAACAAACTCTAAAACATAAAAATGTAATGATTTATACTTTTCTTACTCAATTTTTAATATTTAAATATTCGTCCCATTATGAGTAATAATAATCAAAATGACACTTTCATACACTTTTTTTTTGATTTAAACATTTAAAATCAATACGTTAATATATTGGTCTAAATATTGTTTAAGTTCAATCAAACTAAATAAAATGAAAATTACAAAACAAGCCAAAGAAATGAAAACAATTTTATCAATTGCAGCATTAGGTATATTACTAATGGGTTCATGTATTAAAGAGGTAGTTAAAGTTGGACCAAAACCAATTAACAACAAAATTACTAGCATGAACGAAATGAATGCTCCAATTGGATTTAATTGGGAAAACTCAAGAGATGTAAATTTAACTATAAATACAAGTGATACTCGTTTTCAAGAGGCGGTTCAAATTGTATCTGTTTATGATGAAAACCCTTTAGCAGGCGGACAATTAATAGCACGCGGAGTTGCTTCTGTAAATGCAGGTTTTGTTTCAAATATTAATATATCAAATACCATTAAACGTGTGTTTGTTTCAAAAGTTTCGCCTGATGGTTCTGAAATTAACAAGTATATTGATTTAGATTCTAAAAATGTAACTGTTGCTTTAGGCTTCACTACCCAAGTTGGAAAAACTGGATTAGGCAAAACAGGTAGCCCTGATTGTTCAAGTGGATGTACAACAACTATTACAACTAGCACCTCTGGTGTAAGTGTAAACAATGGAAATGTAGTTTGTGTTACTGGAAACAATATCACAGTAAGTTTTAATTTTAATGGTGGAACATTAAAAATTTGTG
>JBAXCN010000054.1:0-22022 GCA_037141455.1 Bacteroidota bacterium | reverse complement strand
ATCGAAACTTACGCAGGGGGAAGATATTTAGATATTGAAATTCCAAAAACCAATTTAGTTAATATTGATTTTAACTTAGCATACCATCCTTATTGTTTGTATAATAGCAATTACACTTGCCCTATTCCTCCAAAAGAAAACAAACTGAATTGTAGGATTGAAGCAGGAGAAAAGTTGTAAATTTTAGATGTTGGATGTTGGTGTTGGATTTTGGATTTTGAATGATGAAGTATAAAGTATGAGGTATAAAGTAAAAAGTATGAAAAAAACATAAAGATTCAAACACTTTCAACTTAAACACTTTCAACTTAAACACTTTCAACTTAAACACTTAAAACATAAACACTAAACCTCCAATACAATCAAATCATTGCTGAAAGCATCTGCATTTTGAAGCACTTTTTCTATTAAATCATCAAACATATTGATGTCGTGCATCATCACATTTTCTAATCGCTCCTGAAAAGTTCCATTAGGAAAAATTCGCTCTTTTAGCTTCAACATTTTTACAATATTGTCTTCTTGCTTTTGTTCTCTAGCTTTTTTATAATTTTTAAAATATGTTACTAACGCTTTCTTAGTTTCTAATTTATAATGCAATAATTCTTTACCTGTAATTGTATCAATATTCTTAACTTCGTCAAACATTTGTTGTAACAAAACATCAACCTGATTGGCATTTTCCATAAAATTTGTTGCCGAATGTTTTTGTAAATATTTGTCAGTTAAATCGGAATCATTTAAAAACATATCGCCAATCGTTAAACCCATTTTTTCTACTTTTTCCTTGGTTGATTTACCCAATAATAAATAAGAATTACGTTGCATTACCACCGGAAATGGAACTTGATGTGCTTCAAAAACTTGTTGCAATTGTAACCAATAAGCTACTTCGGCCGGTCCACCAATATAAGCCAAGTTTGGTAAAATCAATTCTTGATAAACTGGGCGCAAAACAACATTTGGACTAATACGTTCGGAGTAATTTTCTATTTCAGTTTTTAACTCTTCAGCAGTAAAAACAACCTCAGTATCATTTAATATAAAGTGATTTCCTTCTGGTTTAATCAGCCTGCGACCAAATTCAGGATGCAAGTAAAAAAAGTTTACTTCCCTCCCATTTATCTGTAATTTATAGTTTTTACTTAATGCTTTATTGGTTTCTTGAATGGCTTCAAAACTTTTTTGCTCAAAAATATCGCTTAGCATTACTGGTTTTAAAAGCGTTTTTAAAGCTTTATCATCTGCATCAATAATTACCAAACCTTGGTTTTTAAATAATTCATGAACTAATTTTTGTGTTCCAATGCTAAAATTATTGTTCGACAAAAAACTTTCTTGCAATAATTTGATCCATTTTTTGGCTTTATCTCTTTCACCTAAAATTGGAATCAATTGTTCGATTAAAGCTTCAATTCCAGTATTATCAATTTGTCCAACAGGTTTTGAATTGGTTTCTTTTTGCCATTTTATTTCTTTACCAAATAAATAAATGCTGCTAATTTCTTCAAAATCGTGGTCTTCACTCGCCATCCAAAATACAGGTACAAAATTTTGTTGCGGGTATTTTTCTTTAAGTTGTTTGGCTAAATTGATGACTGTGGCAATTTTATAAATAAAATACAATGGCCCTGTAAATAAAGCCAATTGATGCCCAGTAGTAACTGTAAAAGTATTGGTATTTTTAAGTGATAAAGTGTTTAAATAAGTGACATCATTATCTCCTAAATCAATTTCAGCATTTTTATACTGATTCAATAAAGCATCAACTAAAACATTTCTGTTTTCTATACTAAAATGTTTGTTTTTTATGGCTTCGCCAAATGAGTCAATGGTTGGCACATATTTATAAAATGGTTTTAAAACGTCTTTTTGTTCTAAATAATCTTTGGTAATTGCAGGAATAAGTCCTGTGCTAGTTATTGGAATATTTGTTGACATGGTAACTTTTGTCCCGCAGATTTCGCAGATTTTCGCTGATTTAACAAGTACAATTTAAAATCTATTATATTTTTGTGTTAATCTGCAATTTATACTAATAGCATTTTTAACCAATCGAGTTTTTCCCGCATATTTTTCTCAATTAAATAGATTTATAAATTAATTATTAATTGCTCAAAATCTCTGCGTTTATCTGCGTTATCTGCGTGAAACTAAAACTACACTATTTTTCCGTAAAGATCAAAATCTTCTGCACTTTCAATTTGCACATTGGCAAAATCGCCAATTTTTGCATAGTACTTTTTTGCATCCACCAACACTTCGTTATCTACCTCAGGGCTATCAAATTCAGTTCTGCCCACCCACATGCCATTTTCCTTTCTATCAAACAGTACTTTGTAAGTATTGCCAATTTTCGCTTGATTTATTTTAGCAGAAATACCTTGTTGAATTTCCATTACAATTGCAGCACGTTCTTCTTTCACTTCTTGTGGCACATCGTCCACCATGGTTCCAGCATGAGTTCCATCTTCGTGACTGTAAGTAAAAATTCCTAATCTATCAAATTGATTATGTTCTACAAATTTGCATAAATCTTTAAAATCTTGTTCTGTTTCACCAGGATGCCCAGCAATTAAAGTTGTTCTGATTGCAATTCCAGGAACTTTATTTCTTATTGAATCCACTACTTTTTGCGTACGTTTTGTGGTAATTCCTCTGCGCATAATTTTTAGCATGTTATCGCTGGTATGTTGCAAAGGAATGTCAATATAGTTACAAATATTGCTTCGTTCAGCCATTACATCCAAGGCGTCCATAGGAAACTGACTTGGATAAGCATAATGCAAACGCAACCATTCTAATCCTTCTACATCCGAAATTCTGCGCATTAATTCAGCCAATTTTCTGTCGCCATAAATGTCTAAACCATAATAAGTACTGTCTTGCGCAATCATCAAAATTTCTTTGGTGCCATTTTTCACCAAGCTTTTCACTTCCGTTTCCAGTTGCTCAAAAGTTTTAGAAACATGCTTACCACGCATAATTGGAATGGCACAAAATGAACATGGTCTGTCGCAACCTTCCGAAATTTTTAAATAAGCATAATGACTTGGTGTAGTTAATAAACGCTCGCCTATCAACTCGTGTTTGTAATCAGCACCTAAAGTTTTTAGTAATTGTGGCAAATGTAAAGTACCAAAATACTCATCTACATCGGTTATTTCTTTTTCTAAATCGGGTTTATAACGCTGACTTAAACAACCAGTTACATATAATTTATCAATTTGTCCAGCTTGTTTTGCTTCGGCATATCGCAAAATAGTGTCAATACTTTCTTGCTTAGCATTATCAATAAAACCGCAAGTATTGATCACAATAATGTTCGCATCATCCTTCTCCGATTCATGCGTAACATCCATATCATTGGCCTTAAGTTGGCTATATAACACTTCGCTGTCCACAATATTTTTGCTACAACCAAGTGTAATAATATTTATCTTATCTTGTTTTTTGTTTTTTGTTTTCATGTTTTATTTGGACTTTTTTGCCACAGATTCACAGATTTTATTCTTTATTTTAATAAAACATTTTAGGTATTTGCTTTTTTATAAAAGGAATATTTGCAAATTTAATAAATAAATTAACTAGCCATTCTCTCCCACCTAATATTTGTTGTAACCAATAATGTTCTTTAAAAGTTTTCCATACTTTTTTGTAAACTATTTCATCGTATTGTTTTAAAAAATTATCTGAAAAATTATTTTCATTAAAGCATTTAATTGCCAACTCCGCTGCCATTTTTCCACTTTGCATAGCGCGTTCAATTCCTTCACCAGTAAATGGGTCAATTAGTGAAGCTGCATCGCCACATAACATAAAATTATTACCCGATATTTTTCGTTTTTTTGATCCAAGTGGTAAGCCAAATCCTCTTATTTCTCCATTAATTTCAGCATTTTCAAATCTTTCTTTTATACCTGGTGAACTTGATATTATTTGATAAAAACATTTTTTAAGATCAATATTTTGAACTGAAATAGTTTCGCTTAACATACCAAATCCTACATTTGCCTCAGTTGCTGAAAGTGGAAATATCCAAAAGTATCCAGGTGAAAAACCTTTCACAAAATACACTTCCAATCTACTCGAATCTAAGTCTTTAACATTTTTTATATACTGACTTACAGCTCCTGAATGGTGTTTTCGTTCTAATTTATTTTTAGTTAATTTTCTGTTTATAATAGAATTTGCACCATCACAACCTATAATAAGTTTTGAGTATATAGTTTCTCCATTTGAAGTAGTAAGTTTAACACCTAAATCTATATACTCAACATTTTTAACAGAAACATTTTGCCTTACAGATAATAATGAATTTTTACATGCCGTTTCAAATAACCAATTATCTAAATCTATTCGTTTTATGCAATAGCCAATTTTACTGAACGATACATCGATATTATCATTTTTGGGGCTATAAAGTCTAGCTTTGTTAATATAAGTTTTGGGTTCTAATATGTTTAATTCTTCTGCAAAGTCAGGATTAATTTCATTTAAAACTTTTTTAACAATCCAACTTACCGAATCACCACAAGCCTTATCTCTGGGAAAAATTGCTTTTTCGAGCATTAAAACATTTAAACCACTGTCTTTAAGAGTTAAAGCAGCAGTGCAACCGGCAGGACCAGCTCCTACAATTACAATGTCGTAAGTTTCATTTGGGAGCATAATTTAAGTATTATTTAAAAATAGAATCAACAAATTCTTTTTTATTAAATACTTGCAAATCATCAATTCCTTCACCCACTCCAATATATTTTACAGGAATTTTAAATTGATCGGCAATGCCAATTACTACTCCTCCTTTTGCTGTTCCGTCTAACTTTGTTAATGCCAATGCATTTACTTCGGTAGCAGCAGTAAACTGTTTGGCTTGTTCAAAAGCATTTTGACCAGTACTTGCATCTAAAACCAATAATATTTCGTGCGGTGTTCCTTCTTGAACTTTTCCCATAACACGTTTAATCTTCGAAAGTTCGTCCATTAAACCAATTTTATTATGAAGCCTTCCGGCAGTATCTATAATACAAACATCGGCATTGTTATCTTTAGCATATTTTACTGCATCAAAAGCAACAGAAGCAGGGTCGGTATTCATTCCATGACTAACCACATGCACATCATTCCTGCTTCCCCAAATTTTTAACTGCTCAACTGCAGCAGCTCTAAAAGTATCGCCAGCGCCTAAAACAACAACTTTTCCAGCTTTTTTAAATTGATTTGCTAATTTACCAATTGTAGTAGTTTTACCAACACCATTAACACCAACTACCATTATTACATATGGTTTTTGACCTGGTAAATTTTCAAAACTGCTTAAATTTTCATTTTTATTTTCATCTAACAACAGTCCTATCTCTTCTTTTAATAAAGTATTTAGTTCGTTGGTATTTATATATTTATCAGTTGTAACACGTTTTTGTAATCTTTCAATTATTTTTAAAGTAGTATTTATTCCTACATCAGAAGTAACTAAAATTTCTTCGAGGAGATCAAGAAATTCATCATCTACTGTTGATTTACCAGCAATAGCTTTGCTAATTTTTTCAAATAAACTTGATTTGGTTTTTTCTAAACCACTGTCAAGTTTTTCTTTTTTTTCTTTATTAAAAAAATTGAAAATTCCCATTATAATTTATTGCTGAGGTAACTTAAAATAATTAATTGAATAGATAAAATTTGATATTTTAAAACACAAAAAGCATTCTGAATAAATCAGAATGCTTTTAGTAATATTAATTAAAAATGTTATTATGCTTTGTTGAAAGCAGCTTTAACATTTTCGTTTGGTATAATTTCAGTTTTGAAAGAGTAAGCCCCTTTTTTATTCTTAACAGCACGGTAAATTTTTGCATAATCTTTACCTGTTCCTGTTTTTAACGTTGCAACTACTTTTTTTGCCATTTGTTATATTCCTTTATATTTTAAGGGTTAATTACTTAATTTCTTTGTGTACAGTTTTACGTTTTAAAATTGGATTGTATTTTTTCAATTCTAAGCGTTCAGTTGTATTTTTTTTGTTTTTGGTAGTAATGTAACGACTAGTTCCTGGCATACCAGAAGTTTTATGTTCGGTACATTCCATTATTACTTGTATTCTATTTCCTCTTTTTGCCATTTGTATTAATCTCCTCTAATTAAATTTTGCCATTTTTAACAAAATCGTTCAACACTTTTGAAATTCCTTTTTTAGAAATAGTCTTGATTGCTTTTGTGCTCACACGCAAACTAATCCATTGACCTTCTTCAGGAATAAAAAATTTTTTATCTTGTAAATTTGGATAAAAACGTCTTTTTGTTTTCGTATTTGAATGCGAAACGTTATTACCTTTCAATGCTTTTTTACCTGTTAAATCACAAACTCTCATCGCTTTTTTCTTTTATAAGGGCTGCAAATATCTTATTTTTAATTTCAAATACAAGCATATTGTAAAAAAACTTTAAAAAAAGTTCTTTTTTATTTCCTTACTGGTTTAAAACTTCCATTTTACTGGTATAAATAAAAACTATAAATATTATCATAATTTAATATTTAACCTTACATTTTTTATACTTTCGCATTATGATTAGTTGGTGGAAAATAGCTGGTTTTATATTAGTGCTTTACTCTTTTATTATAGGAATATTAGGTGCGGTACCTAATTTGCCTATCTTAGAAAATAGTATTCGCAATTTATATTTCCATGTACCCATGTGGTTTACGATGATTGCTCTTTTACTTTTTTCATTTATAAAATCAATACAAACTTTAAATAACAAAAATAATTTAGTAAATATTATTGCCGACCAACAAGCAGAAATTTATGCAAAAACTGCTTTGGTATTTGGCATTGCAGGATTGTGTACCGGAATGATTTGGGCCAAAAACACTTGGGGTGCTTATTGGACTAACGACCCAAAGCTAAATGCTGCTGCAGTTGCAATGCTTTTATATGCTGCTTATTTTGTTTTAAGAAACAGCATTGATGATGAAGAAAAGCGAGCTAGAATTTCGGCTGTTTTTAATATTTTTTGCTTTCCTATTTATGTAGTGTTGGTTTTTATTTTACCTCGTTTAACTGACTCATTGCACCCAGGTAATGGAGGCAATCCAGGTTTTAATAGCTACGATTTAGACAGTAGATTACGAATAGTGTTTTATCCTGCTGTTTTAGGTTGGATTTTTATTGGCTTTTGGATTGCAAATATTGGAATAAGAATAAAAAAATTGAGTAACTAAAAAAATGAAATTTATAACAAATCAAGCTAAATTAGATGCTAGCCAAATGACAGATTTATTTGGAAGTGGTAAAATGGATGTAGTAGTAACAGTAATTGCTATAATTTTTACAATTCTTTGTGGTTACCTTTTAATGATGGATTTGCGATTACGTAAGTTAGAAAATAAAGATAAAAAGTAACAAAATGAAAAAATCAAGTATAATAATTATAGTACTTATAGCTTTAGCAATTGGAGCCATCATAAGCACATCAGCCGATGCAAGTAGTTATGAAAATTTTGCTGTTGCTGCCGAAAATCCTGGAAAAGAGTTTCATGTAGTGGGTTCATTAAATAGAAAAAAAGAAAAATATTTTGATCCAAAAAAAGATGCAAATTATTTTAGTTTTTATTTAATTGACGAAAAAGGACAAGAACAAAAAGTGGTTTACCATGCACCAGAACCTGCTGATTTTGAAAGAAGTGAAAAAATTGTAATTATTGGTAAAATGGAAAATGATCATTTTGAAGCAAGCAAAATTTTACTAAAATGCCCAAGTAAATACACTGATAATCAAGTTCAGTCGTAAGTTTTTTATATTATTTATTTCATACCGATTTCTCCTAATCGAATATAATAATCAAAGGATTTGCAACGCTTTGAAAGCATCCTTTCCTGCAATTGTAAAATTTATTGCCAATTTTGATGCAAACGAAGACGGGTTGCATTGGCTTAAAATCATAATTGAGTAACACCTTAATTAATAACATACTTTGCCATTTCAAAAAAGTACGCTTGTTGGTTAATAACTAATGGAAAGCGGTTTTCCAACAATGGAATATGACTCCGGCATGACGATGCGGAATATTTAGCCTTCGCTTAATGACTGCATCCAAAACTTAAACACCTAATCACCTTAGAACTTAAACACTCAAAAAAAGTATTTGACTTCACTCATACTTTTTTTATCCGTTTGCATTCCTTAGCTTTACTTACATTTGCTCTCTAAATTTTTAAAATGAGCAATATTATTTTTGAAGGTGAACATTTATGGATTGGAAATATTGGCCGCATGGCTGTGGTTTTCAGCTTTATTACATCTATACTATCTGCAATTAGTTATTATTTTGCAGAAAAAAAACCACTTGAAATTCAATGGGCTAAAACAGCAAAAGTTAGTTTTTATATTCACACCATTGCGGTGCTAACTATAATTAGCGCATTGTTTTATATAATTTACAAACATTATTTCGAATACCATTATGCATGGCAACATAGCAGCCGCGATTTGCCGGTACATTTTATGATTTCGTGTTTTTGGGAAGGACAAGAAGGAAGTTTTTTACTTTGGATTTTTTGGCAAATGGTTATTGGTTGGTTAATTATTGGAACTGCTAAAACCTGGACCAATCCTGTAATGTTTGTAGTTATGCTATCGCAAATTGCTTTAACAAGCATGCTGTTAGGTATAAAAATTTGGGGAATAAAATTTGGCAGTACTCCTTTTGAATTGTTGCGTAATGCCATGGGTAATGCACCTATTTTTAAGCAACCCGATTACTTAAGTAAAATAAAAGATGGAAATGGTTTAAATCCATTATTACAAAATTATTGGATGGTAATACACCCTCCTACACTATTTTTTGGTTTTGCAACAACTGTTGTACCATTTGCATTTGCAATAGCTGCATTAATGCGCAAACAATTTACTGAATGGATAAAACCTGCTTTGCCTTGGGCTTTAGTAAGTGTTATGGTATTGGGATCTGGTATAATTATGGGTGGCTTTTGGGCTTATGAAAGTTTAAGTTTTGGCGGATATTGGGCTTGGGATCCAGTTGAAAATGCTTCGTTAGTTCCTTGGTTAACGCTAATTGCAGGTATGCACTTAATGCTTATTTATAAATCTACTGGCAATGCTTTGCAAGCTGCATTTGGTTTTATAATTGCAACATTTTTATTTGTTTTATATGCTACATTTTTAACAAGAAGTGGTGTTTTGGGTAATTCATCTGTTCACTCATTTACCGATTTAGGAATGAGTGGTCAGTTGCTGTTATTTGTTTTAATGTTTGTGTGGTTAGTACCTTTGGTTTTAGAAAAAAAACCTATTATTTTTTGGGTAAATGCTGCTACTCTTTTATTATTGGTTGTTGGTATTTTATTGAGCGAAAAACTAAAAATTAATAAGTGGATTTTAATTGGAATAGGTTCAACAGCATTTATTTCAAATATTTATTATATAGTAAAGTTTGTTCCATCAAGTAAAAAAGATGATGAAATATACACCCGCGAATTTTGGATGTTTATAGGAAGTTTAATGTTGGGTATTTCGGCTTTTCAAATAATATTAACTACCTCCATTCCTGTATTTAATAAAATGTTCGATTTAAAATTGGCTCCACCAACTGATGTAATAAACCATTATAACAAATGGCAAATGCCTTTGGCCATAATTATAGCAACATTAACCGGAGTAGCACATGTTTTAAAGTACAAAAAAAATGGCGCTGAAGGAATTAAAAAAATTATCATACATTTTATTATTTCAAGTGTATTAGCATTTATTTTATTCTTTGCTTTCAAATTAGAAAACTATGTATTTATAGCTTTATTATTTGCCGCAGTTTATGCCATAGTGGGCAATGCAAGTTTACTTAAACCCATTTTTAAAGGAAAAGTAAAATTAGTTGGAGCATCGGTAGCTCATATTGGTTTTGGGGTATTATTAATAGGTGTTTTGGTTTCATCGGCAAATAAAAAAGTAATATCAATTAACGAAAGCGGTAAAGTTTTAAACCCAGAATTTGACGATAAAAACAATGTAGAAAATGTGTATTTAGAAGGTGGTAAACCTTTAAGAATGTCGGATTACGAAATTACTTACGTTGGTGATAGTCAACAATGGGTAAATACTTTTTACCAAGTAAATTATAAAAAACTAAATAAAGAAACGAATAAGGTTGAATATGAATTTAACTTATACCCAAATGCACAAATAAACCCTAAGTTTGGTTTAGTTGCCAATCCTGACACCAAACATTACATAAGCCACGATGTATTTACGTATGTTAGTTCAGTTCCGGCAGAAAAAAAAGATGCTAAGTTTATAAACTTTAAAAAGCATGAAATTGCACAAGGCGATACCATTTATTTAAGTAATGCTTATTGCATATTAAATAGCATTAGTTCAAACGTTCAAAAAAATGGAGACATAAACCAATCAGAAATATTAATAGGAGCAGAAATTTCAATTCACACATTAACTGACACTTATAAAATTACTCCTCTTTATGGAATAAAAAACAAGCAAACTGCTAGTTTTGATGCTTATAGCGATGAAATTAAAACCAAGTTTAGTTTTAAAGAAGTAAATCCTGAAACTAAAAAAATAATCATTGAAACTTCAGAAAAAGACAACACAGGAAATTTTATAATAATGAAAGCCATTGTTTTTCCATGGATTAATTTGGTTTGGGCTGGTACAATAATTATGATTATTGGATTCTTTCTATCAATATTAAAAAGGTTGAAAACGGTGTAAATTGCTTTTTCAGCTGGCTTCTAGCTTCTGGCAACTAGCTTAAATAAAATAACATTTCAATCTTGTAATTTTCTAATATTGTAATCTTAAAATTTAAAATGGTAAAACTTTTTGGTAAATTTAAAAACGACAATGATACTGGTTTTGGGGCTTCTGCTTCAAACCAAGCTGAACGTTTAATAAATAAAGATGGTTCATACAATGTAAGCAGAACTGGAGTTTCATTTTTTAATAAATTAAATACTTACCACGATTTAATTGCCCTTAGTTGGTTTAAATTTAACCTTTTGGTTTTGGCTGTTTATTTGTTCATGAACTTGATTTTTACCTTCATTTATTGGGGAATTGGAGTGGAGCATTTAGGAGGAATGATTGCTAAAAATAAGTTTGAAGAGTTTATGGAAGCCTTTTTCTTTAGTTGTCAAACTTTTTCAACAGTAGGTTATGGCAGAATAAACCCTCAAGGTTATTTAACCAGTGCAGTTGCCTCAATCGAAAGCCTAGTTGGATTAATGAGTTTTGCATTGGTTACAGGTTTAATTTATGGAAAATTTGCACGTCCAAATATAAAATTACTAAACAGTGAAAATGCAATAATTGCACCTTTTAAAGATGGAAATGCATTGATGTTTAGAATAGTAAACGCCCGAAAAAATGCTTTGATAGAGTTAGATGTAACTTTAATGGCTTCGTTATATACGCCCGACAATCCTACTGTACAATTTATTCCTTTAAAGTTAGAAAGAAAATCAATTACTGCTTTGGCTTTAAGTTGGACCATTGTTCATCCAATTGATGAAGAATCACCCTTATTTAACTTAACATTAAACGACTTTGAACAAATTGATTTACAATTATTGTTTTTTTTAAAAGCATTTGACGAAAGCTACTCTCAAACAGTGCATACCAGAGTAGGTTATTCGAACAAAGATATACTTTGGGGCAAAAAATTTGTGCCAATGTACCAACGTTCCGAAAATGGAGCCACTACTATTTTAGAGTTACAAAAACTAAATGAAATGATTGATATTGCGTTATAAGAAAACTACCACATTTTACGTTGTTTGGTAAATAAACCAATAGTTCCAAAAATATACATGTATACCACAAACAACACATCAAAAACCAATAAATATAAAACCAAACTTTGATATTTTAATTTTTTAAAACTAAAATAATAAACCAAAGATTGGCATAAAAATTTAAATGAAAAAATGCCAACTATTAATTGCCATAATTTTACATTTGTTATCAAGAGTGCTATTATTGATATGTAAAAAAACAGGTTTGCCGAATAAAAAATACCTAAAAATATTTTATCACTGCTTTTATAATATTTACCTGTTACATTATGTCTTATTTTTTGTCTGCTCCAATCATTAAAGTTTCGTTTGCTTTCAGTATAAACAAAGCTATTGGGGTTTAGTTGAACAGTTACATTAGTTGAGGTTGCTGCTTTATTTACAAATAAATCATCATCGCCACTCAGTATGTGTTGGTGCCAAGCAAAACCTTTTTGCTTAAAAAACAACGATTTGGTGTAAGCTAAATTTCTACCTACACCCATAAAAGCATTTTTATTTAAGGCAGCAGAAAAGTATAGCATACCAGTTATAGCACTTTCAAATCTACTCCAAAGGTTAACAAAACCTTTTTGAGCAGTATAAGGCGAAAATCCTAAAACAATTTCTTTATTGTTTTCAAATTTACTTGCCATTAAACTCAACCATTGGTTGGAAGCGGGTTTACAATCAGCATCGGTAAATATTAAATTTTCGTTTTGGGCTGCTTTTATTCCTAATGTCAATGCAAATTTTTTGCCCGTAGGGTATTTCTCTTGCTCTTTTATTTCACAAATTTTTAAATGAGAATACACTTCTTGGTAATATTCTAACAATTTTTGGCTTTCGTCCCAACTACAATCGTTAACCACTATTACCTCAAAATTTGGATAATCTTGTTCTAAAACAGATTTCAGGTTTCTTTCTAAATTTTTATATTCATTTCTAGCAGCAATTATTACTGAAATGGGTTCGTTAAATTGCTTGTTTGAAGACGCAGGCTTATATATTCCTAATTTTAAAAAATAAAAAAAATAGTAATATAAAAGTATGCAGGTATTTAATAATAAAGCAATTAATATTGATATACTAATATAGTTAATTGATGTAAACATGAACCACAAATGTAATTAATGAGGTAGCTACTTTCTGCTTTATTTTTTAAACAATGTGTTAATTAATGGGGTTGTTTTATAGTAAAACCAATTTGAAATAAGTTTAGATAGAAAAATAATTATATTATTTTATGAGCTTACAAATTGTTTTACATCCTGTTTATAAAAATGCATTTTTAGTCAAAATTTATATATTTTAAAAGTTATTATTATTCAATACATTTGTTATAAAAAATCAAAAATGAATACAATAACACTTCGTAAAAAATTACACAATTTTATTGATGAAGCTGAACAAGAAAAATTGGAAGCTATTTATGTAATATTAAAAAATGATATTGAAACCGATTCATTATTAACTTTAGCTCAAAAAAATGAACTTGATTTAAGACTTGAAGAATACTTAAATAAAAAAGGAAAAAACTATACGTGGAATGAAACTTTAGAATTAATTAAATAAATTAAACTAAAATGAAATACTCTTTAATATTAAGAGATAAAGCGGTTGAAGAAATTAAGGAAGCATACAAATGGTATGATGAACAATTGAATGGTTTAGGTGATCGTTTCTTAAATTCAATTAAAAAAAACACCGATTTAATATTAAATAATCCAATAATATTTAAAACAACCTATAAAAGTTTTAAAGAAGTATTCATAAAAGAATTTCCATTTGTAATTGTATATTATATTGACAAAATCAATTTAAATATTGTAATTATTTCAGTATTTCATTGCAGCAGAAATCCGAAAAAGAAATATAAAAAGTAATTAATTAAGCTCTTTGTTTTCAACTTGTTCTAGTTGAATTTTTAGCACGATGTTAACATAAGTAAAAGTAAAATAGAAACTATAGAGGAGTTTAGCAACAATAGCCAATAGTGAAATTGGTGATAATATTTAAATAAAACATTAGTCAATTAAACTTAACTATTTTATTGGTTGCTTAATTTCATTCACTTTTCCTTTTATAGATTCATATAATTCTAAAGTTTTAGCATCCATTTTAGCCTTAGCTGAGTCTAAGTGTTGCTCTAATAAATTGTACTTATCAAGTGCTAACTGAATAGCTTTTGTAATGTAATGCGAAGTATCGAAAATATTTGAATGTTTTACAATGCTTGTATCTATTACAACAATTTCTGGCTCATTCATCGATAAAGGTTTTTCTTCCAAAATAGTATCAATACCTTTCACATATTCAGTATTAGCTACTAATAATGAATCGGTAAAAACTTTAAAAGTATTTACCTCTTTTGTAATATTATCATTTTCTGTTCCGCACGATAAAACAAGTGAAACCGATGCAATGGCTAGAAGCAATTTAATTTTCATAAATATTAGTTTTAATTTACAACGAATATAGAAAAATCAATAAAAGATAAATATAAAAACCTAAGTTCAGGATAAGAATTTGGCTAAAGCCCAGTAAAATAACAATTTAATAAACCCCCAGCTAAAGCTGAGGGCAATAATACCTATCAATTGACTTTTCCCGAATGCTTTCAGGATTTGCCAAAACCTTAATACCCAAAAATATCTTCTATACTTACTTCAATTACTTTTCCGTATTTACCTAAATCGGTTAAATTTACTTTTTCTTTTGAGGCTACAATGGTATAAAAATAAGGTTTTCCTGTATAATTTAGTTTGTAAAAATTATTTACATCATTAAAGTTTAAGTTATCTATTTGTTCGTACACATCTTTCCTTACATCGTGGTGTAAACCTAATTTTTGGTTACTTACATAATTAAAAATTACTCCTTCATCATTTATTCTTTCAGTTTCAATATTGTTTTTTATCGATGCTTTTGCGTTTTCAATATTGGCTTCGTTGTTAGGCAACGAATTTAACAACTCGTTCATGGCAGGAATGGCTTCATTTATTTTATCGGCTTGGGTGCCCACGTAAGCAATGGTGTAATATGGATCGGTTTTTTTAGATGGACTTTGATAGAATGAATAGGTAGAATATGCCAACGCTTTACTTTCGCGAATGGTTTGAAACACCAAACTTCCCATTCCACCACCAAAATATTCGTTAAATAATTGAATAACCGGAACCTTTGTAGAGTCGTAATTAAAAGTTGATTTGTTGATCCACGAAACCTCCGCTTGCACCATAGCATAATTGGTAAAATAAACTTTGTTTTCAGCGGTAGTATTTCTAACAAATTCAATGGGTTTTGGATAAGTCAATTGTGTTTTAGGCAAGGTGTGGTATACTGCCAATGATTTTTTAAAATCGGCCAATGGCTTTGGTCCAAAATAGTAAATGTTATGTTTGTACTGACTAATTTTTTTAATGTAATTTTCAACTAAATCAGTTGCGTTCAATGCCTTTAATTCAGTTTCGCTTAACAAATAAGTATTGGGGTTTTTAGGTCCATACATGGCGTAGGCCATCAATGCTCCTCTAACTGCTCCTTTGTTTAGTTTAGCATCAGCACGGGCTTTTAAAGTTCGGTCAATGTATTTTTTCAAAGCTTCATTATCGGGTTTGGCATTGGCTAATAAATTTTCGAATAACTTAACCGAAGCATCAAAATTTTCGTTTAATCCTGTTAATGTTACATACACTTGCTCGTTGCTGGTTGATACATTAAAATTACAAGCCAATTTAAAAAATGCTTTGCTTATTTCTTCGCTGCTCATTTTATCGGTTCCTAAAAACTGTAATAAATTAATGGCAACAGGTAATTTTAAATCATTGAATTTGCCCATATCCAAAACATAATACAATTGAAATATTTCATTGTCTTTATTTTGAACATAATAAATAGGTGCTTTGCCTTGGTAAGTATCTATTGTTAAATCTTTTTGGTAATCAACAAAACGAGGTTTAATATTTTCGTTTGGTGTGTTTTTTATTTTTGAAAGAAATGGCGAAACATCGTCTCTGTTTAAATCAACTGGAGTAATGGCAGGTTTTGGAACTTTAACAATATTTTTGTCCTCTCCTATTTTTTTGTAAACTACTACGTAATCGTTATTTAAATATTTGTTTGCAAATGCTACAATTTCGGCTTTTGTTATTTTATTCATTTCAAAAATCATGGCAACAGCATTTTCCCAATCGCGGTTTAAAGTAAATGCATCTAACATGGCATACGCCCTACCTTGATTGCTTTTTTGTTCTTCTATTTTATTTATTTTAAAATTAGCAATGATTGCTTTTAAAATACTTTCGTCAAACTCTCCTTTTTTTACTTTTTCTACCTGATTTAATAATAGTTGTTTCACTTCTTCAAGCGACTGACCTTCTTTTGGCGAACCTGTTAAAAAGAAAATACTGTAATCGTGGTTTATCCAAGTAGTGGATGAGGCAGATAAAACTGCTTGTTTTTTTATTAAATTTAAATCAATTAAACCCGCTTTTGAGTTGGCCAAAATCATATCGCACATGGTCAATAATTTTTCTTCTTTGGTTCCTGAACCAGGTAATCTAAATCCAATCATTAAATTTTCAGCATCAGGTCCATACACATTAACTACAGTAGGTTCTGCTCTTGGTTTTTCTATTGGGCTTACAAAAGTAGGAATAGTTTTAGGTTGCATGTAACTAAACTTAGCATCAATTTCGGCTATTACTTCATCAGGATTAAAATCGCCACTTAGGATAATGGCCATATTATTAGGCACATAATACGTGTTATAAAAATTACGAATTTTAACCAATGATGGATTTTTTAAATGCTCCACAGTGCCTATGGTTGTTTGTGTTCCGTAAGGATGGCTTGTAAATAAATTTCCTAATAATGCTTCGTACACTTTTCTGCCATCATTATCCAAACCAATATTTTTTTCTTCGTAAACTGCTTCTAATTCGGTATGAAACAAACGTAAAACAGGTGCTCTAAATCTTTCCGCTTCAATGGTTAGCCATTTGCTAATTTGGTTTTGAGCAATGTCGTTTACATACACTGTTTGTTCTAAACTGGTAAATGCATTGGTACCTTGCGCCCCAATAACTGTAAGCATTTTATCATACTCATTTGCAATAGCAAATTTGCTTGCTACTCCACTTACCGAATCAATTAAATGGTAAATTTCGGTTCTTTTTTTATCATCAGTAGTTTTATTGTATAATTCATACAATGCGTCTATTTTATCTAATTGCTCTTTTTCTTTATCCCAATCTTTAGTTCCATACACATTGGTTCCTTTAAACAACATATGTTCTAAGTAATGCGCCAAACCTGTATTGTCTGAAGGGTCGTTTTTACTTCCAGCATTTACGGCTATAAAAGTTTGCACTCTTGGTTCTTTTTTATTTACGCTCAACATTACAGTTAAGCCATTTTTTAATTTGTAAATCCTTACTCCCAAAGGGTCGCCATCAACAGTTTTATAGGTATATTTACCATCAGCCGAAACAATTTCTTTGGCTTTATAAGTATTTAATTGTGTATTTTTTGTATTAGAATTTTGTGCATTTAGCTGACTAATAACAAGCAAAGTAAATAGTAAGAATATATTCTTCATGTTAAAAAATTTTATTTGTGCAATAATATGGTTTAAGTTAAAAACCAAAACATGATTTTATTTAAAAGGAAAATAGTAGTATTTTAAGGTTTTGCTACCAATACTATCCAAAATTAGTATCCTCACCAACTTCATAAAATTTGATTGGTGAGGATTGCAACCGAGGAAAAATTATAGGTGTGAATCTCCTACTTTTTTATATTAAATGAAAACATAGAATAACCTATACCAAACGATACCCAAGGCTTGGCTTGGTAAATCCAACCATATTTTATTTCATTGGCATTGCTTACAAAATCAAAGCCAACAAATAGCCCTACTTGTGCATTGCCCATTTCTATTACCACACCAAACGAAGGTGTAAAGGCTAATAACTCTTGCGATTTTTGTGTTTTGCCTTTGGTTGAAAAGCTATCGACTGTAACGGAAGATATGCCAACGCCTATTAAAAAATCAAGGGCGGCTTGCTTGTCTTGATTCAAGATGTATTTTACTCCAAAGGTAGAACCAACCGAAATATCTTTGCTAAAATCAAAAGGACCAAAACGCAATTTTATAGGTGTCATAATGGTTCCTACTACCAAATCAAAGTCGGATTTTTTAACCAAATAAGCTTTAAAATCGAGTTGTGATTTGGTAATGGAATAATAAGTGTAAGTAGTATAGTCTTCTATGGAGTTTGATTTGTTAGTACCTTTTTTTTTGTTTAAAAAAGTAAACCTGATTACGCATAAATCTTGCTTTACATCAACCAACATAAACTTTGATTTGGGTGGTGCTACTAGCAAAGTAGTATCTATTATTTTACCAATGATATTGCATTTATAAATAGGGCATTCCACCAAAAATTCATACAAACGAATTTTTTCGTTCAGGCTTTGGGCGCTGCTTTTATTATTGGCGAGGACGCCAACAATGGCAAAAAAAATGAATAATAGTTTTTTCAAAAGTTGTTATTAGTTGATGGTTTATAGTTGGTAGTTGATAGACGATAGAAATAAAGTCATGCTGAAAGCATCTTCCTTGTTTATGAATTGCTTTCCTTTAACTAATGGTTAATTGTGTAATTTCTTATGAATAATGTGTTTCAAAAAGAGCGACCACTAAATAGCTAAGTTGAAAAACCACTACATCAGTCAAAACACATCTCATTTGTTAGGAAACAAAAAAAATATTAACAATGTTGGTTAGTAAGCAAGGAAGATTCCTACGGAATGACCCAACGTCATTTTATATTGATTTTTTGGAAAAAATTATCCCTCGCAATGACGTTCCCGAACTTTGCTAGCTGCTAGTAGCTAGTTGCCAGAAGCCAGCTGCCAGAAGCTAATAGCCAAAAACCACCACATACTTATCATACTCATCTGTAATGGCATATTTACCTTTTTTGAGATTGCATCTTTTAAGTTCTAGTAAGGTGCAAATGTCTTCATTAAAAGTATAATCATCGTCTAGTAAAAAGTTACCGGTGGCAAAGTATTTTAAAAACAGTTTATCGGTAACAGTACGTTTTAAAAAACTAAATTGAATATGCTTTTCATCTATCACATTTATATTAGCCAACACTTCGTTTTCTTTTCTGTTTCCTTCGCTACTCACAGACACATTGCAAAAGTTAAACCCATTACAATCGGGGGCTTTGCCTAATTTTATGGAAAATGTATTTTCATTTTGAAAACTAAAAATACATAGCATGGACATGAATAAAAATATGCTTTTCATTTTAGAATTTTTTAAGATGAGAAATAATAAAGAAACCTACTCTTAAGGTAGGTTTCTTTAATTGTGATAAATAAACCTAAATATTTATTTTTATTCTAATTCAAATACATCAACAGATAATAGGAACAATAAACCTATAAAAGAAATGACTAAGCAAGCTAAATTTCTTTTCTTGCTTCCATTCCATTCTTCCTGTTTTTTATAATCTTTATAAAAATGATAAATCACAAGAATTGATAATAGATATTTTGGTAATTTCATTAAAAAATGTTTGTCCATAATTATTCGTTATTATGTATAAATCATTAAAAATATTTTTGAAAAATTTCAAAGCAAATAAATGTAAATACAAAAGCAATATACAAACAGAAATAAATTAGTCTTTTATTACCAACTGGAGATGCCTTGTATCTTTTATATGCTGGATAAATACTTGATAGTACAAGCAAATAAAAAACAATGTTAATTATCAATTTAGCCATTTTTACAAATTATTAGACCACAAAGTCCTTATAAATTTCGTATAAAAATCCTGTAATAAAACAAACACATGCGAAAAATGAAATTACTTTTTTGAAATTTAAATTTTCTTCTTTTCTAAATTGTATGTAACTAAAATAAATTGCCATTGAGTAAGATAAATAAATCGGTACATTTAATAATAATTTATAATCCATAAATTTTTAATTAGCCGACCATAATGAAAAAGAGTAAATAAAAACAGCAGTAAATATTATTTTATTTTTAAAAACAGATATTTGAAGTTTTCAGGTTTATCTATAAATATAAAAGTGTCTTTATTTAATCTATTAAGTGTAAAAAAATTAGAATCCTTGCCGTTATAATAATATCCATTATTTTCTGTTATGAAACAAACTTTAGCTCTATATTTAATCGTATCTCTCAAAATTGTGTAAATCGAATCAGCATTTATTTCCATAAAAGTTTCCGAAAAATCATCAGAAATAATAGGCTTTGAACATGATTTAGATTCACTAAAATCACCTTCTAAAAATTTAAATTTACCTTGAATTGATTTAATTTCATGCTTATTATTACACGATAATAATAAATTACAAATTGATAATAAAATAATGGTTTTTTTCATAATTTTTAATATTGGCTTGATTCAAAAATAGGAATTAATTCCGAGTTTGCAATATTTTTACCCGTATTTAATGTGCATGTTCCAGAACAATCTCCGTCACAATAAGTAGCCATTAATTTCGACTTAAGGGTACATGTTCCAGCTGTACAAGAGCAACTTGCTTTTCCATCTGAGCCAATTGCAGTTGCATTACCTTTTTCCTTAGGTAATAATATTAAAAGTCCTCTACCAAAAGCAACAATCGGTTGCAATACAAATCCATCTGGAGCGCTAATACTACCATTATTGTTATTAATTATTTCGGGTATTTTTAAACCATTACTTTGTTCATTTATAAAGGCCTTAATACCATTAATTACTTCTTCATTATCGAACATTTCATTAAAAGCCGCTGGAACTTTATTAGAAATATCACTTTCACTACATAATCTTACACCAAAATTTAAATTAATAAAACCACCACTTTCAATTTTAATTAAAGTGCCATCCATAGTTCGCATGGATATGCCTCCAGATTTCATAGTACAAGCTGAACAATCACCACCACAGCCAACTTTACCAAAAGCTGATCCAGGCATACATGTACCTGTTCCTGTACAATCACATGAAACCCATGCCTCAACTATTTGGGTTCTTACTGCACTACCCTCAGAACTTGTACCTAAGTAAATAGATTCATTATTTTTAAAAATTAGTTTTGTGGAATTTTCAGATTCTTTTACTAATTGAGTTCCATCTGGCACCCATATTTTTTGTGCATTTGCAAAACTTACGCAGCAAATTAACATAGCAACTGCAATTGATTTTAAATTAAATTTTTTCATGTTTTTTTGTTTTTTGATTAATTAAATAAAAATTTTAAAACCTATACTCAATTTTACTGCAGCTAAATTAGTTGGGTTTTGTGCTAGCAATTTTCGAAGTTAAAACCATTCAAACCTATTCGTATATAAATATTTTATTCATTAGAGAATATATTATGCTTAATTCAAATATAATATTCATATTTGAATAATTGACTATTTATGCTTCATATTAATAAAGAAATTGGTAGAAAAATAAAAACTAAAAGACACGAAATGAATTATAAACAAGAATTCATTGCAAGTGAATTAGGTATATCTCAATCGGCTTTATCGCGCATGGAAAATGGCGAGGAAGACATTAGTGTTATAGTTTTACTCAAACTATCTAAAATATTGAATACACATATAAGTTATTTTATTGCAGAAAGTTTAAACGTATTAACAATTAATACTAGTAACGAAAGGATTAAACTTATAGAAGAAATGCTATCAAAAAATGAAAAGCTAATAGAGCAACATGTAAAAGTAATAAAACAACAAGAGGATTTGATTAATGAACTCCAAGCTAAAGTGGCTCGTAAAAACAAAAAAATTGATGAGCTAAAAGGAAATCACTCCTCTAGAAAATATGCTAAATAACTAAAATTGGTTACTTTTTTTCCTACCCTTTCCTTGCCAAAACCATTATATCATTTTGGTTAATGTCTATTAATAATTAAAATTCGATTGGAGAGAGCAGTAAATGAAAGAAAAAAAAGGACTGTTTAAGGGCTAATTTGTTTAATTGTAACTAGATGCTAGCTCAAAAAAACATCCCCCTATACCGAACGCTTTCGGCACCCTTCGCCTTGCAAAGCCTGCCCATCACGCTAAAAGCGTGAGGGAATAGTTGCAACACCTTTTTATATTGTTGAATTGTTGAATTGTTGAATTGTTACATTGTTGAATTGTTACATTGTTGAATTGTTACATTGTTG
>JBAXCN010000053.1:0-22029 GCA_037141455.1 Bacteroidota bacterium | reverse complement strand
TGATTTAAGTGGTAAAATTGCCCTAGAGGAAAGTATAAATAATTTAAACGTAATATCGTTAGTGCACGAAAACTTGTATAAGCAATCCAACGATTTTGTTAAATTGAATACTTATATTAGTAATCTTTCCACCAATATTAATTCTATTAATCTTTCCACTAATCAATTCAAAATAAATATTGATTGCCAAGATATTAAATTGAGCATTAATCAAACCATTCCAATTGGATTAATAGTGAATGAACTCATAACAAATACAGTAAAAAATGGGTATAAAGACCATGATGTAACACAAAAAATTATCAATTTAAACATTACTCAAAAAGCTAAAACTATACGTATTCATTATAATGACAATGGAATTGGATTTAATGAAAAAGATATAAAAAAGAAATCAACTGGACTAAAACTAATAAAAATGTTAGTACAGGAATTACAAGGAAACTACCAAATAAATGGAACAAACGGATTTGAGTTTGAATTGAGTTTTGCTATAAAAACACAAGTTAAAAACTTTAAGTAGAAATGAAAAAAATATATATTGTTGAGGATGTTTCAATAACCCGCTTAATGTTGGAACAATGTATAACCGAAAATGGTTTTGAAGTTGTTGGTTCTAGCCCCACTGCTGAAAATGCTTGGGAAGAAATAATTAGCCTAAAGGTAGATTTAATTTTATTAGATATACAATTGGTGGGAGAAAAAGATGGAATTTGGTTAGGTAAAAAGCTAAATGAAGAACTCAAAATTCCTTTTATATATATTACAGCTAACCAAGATCAACATTTGTCAGATAATATAATAGAAACCCACCCTATGGGTTTTATAGTTAAACCCATAAATACTTTACAATTAATTACTACTATAAAAATTGCATTGAACTTAAATACGGTTTCGCCTAAAAAACAAATATTGATACAAGATGGATTAAAAGCCATCAACTTAACCATTGATGATATTTTTTACATTCAATCAGATGGTAATTACTTACATATTTACTTAGAAACTTCTCATTTCTTAATTCGCAGTACCATGGATGCCTTTTTAGCAAAAATTGATCAAAGCTCATTTATAAGAATTCATCAACGCTATGTAATTAATACCCATAAAAAATTTGAAATAATGGAAGATTATATTATAATAAAAAATACTGAATTAAGTATTTCGTTAAAATATAAAAAGGAATTGAAAGAGAAACTGAATTTATAAGTTCGTCCTCAGCTGTTATATTCTTCCATCGTAAAAAATATTCCTTTAAACCATCTGACGACCAAGCAGGGCAATGGCTTTTTAAAAATCGGGTTAAATAAAAAAGCCCTTAAATTATTTTCAATTTAAGGGCTTTTTTATTCTTATATAACTATTTACCTTTTAAAAAGTCTTTTTCATAGCTTTCCATAAATCCTTTAATATCTCCTGCTGCTAATCTTTTTGCAATAACTTTTTTATCTTTATCAATTATATACAAAACAGGTGTGCTATAAACATCGTAATATTGGCGGAAATTGGTTTCGTTTAGTGGATCGTATAAGTTTAAACGCCAAGGTAATTTTTGTTCTATTAAATACTTTTTCCATTCTTCAGCAGTTTCAGTTAAGCTTACCGAATAAATATCGAACTTTAAAGGAAGTAATTTTGGCGGTAAATTGTCTTTAGTTTTGGTTTTACTTATTAACTGGTTTTTTATTAAAATTTCTTTATTCAATTCTTTATAAGTATCTACTATTTTTGGTATTTCTTCTTTACAATGGCCGCATGTGGCACTCCAAAACACAACCAATGTATACTGAGCATCCATATTATATAAACTGTGGTATCTTCCATTGGTGTCAAGCATATTTAAGTTTTTAACTTTTGCACCTATTAAGTTGTGTCTTAGTTTATCGCATTTGTCTTTCATTCTCCAAACCAATAAACTATCCACCCAATAAGCTTTTCCTTTTGCATAGTAATTGTCAATTAAATGAACAAATACTGCATCCATACCCATGTATTTCGATTCTTCGTAATGGTTGGTAATCCAAAATAAACAAAACTTAAAGTTCTCTTTACCTTTGTCAGATAGTTTTAAAATTTGATCGGCACCGCGCTTTATACTATCAGGTATTTGAGGTACCACTTTAAGCATAAATGTTTCAAATTTTGGAAAGAAAATAGGAGTTCTTGTGATTCTATCATCACTAAAATCAAAGTTATCGAAGTAATGCGATTTGTAATAAAAATATTGGAAATTGGAATCAATAATTTCGCCTTTTTCATTTTTAGGAGCATCAGGAACATCAATTTCCGTCATCATTTTAAAAACTTTACTCATTAATTTTGTAGGATGATTCTCAACTACTTTTTTTCTTTCTTCATTCAGTTGTTTCATTAATTCGCGATACGATTCAACTAATTTATCTTCCTCCGTTTTGTTTTTGGCTTCCTTGGCTTTTTTAATTTTTTCTTCTAGTTCGTAAGCTTGTTTGCCTATTTTGGCCGAAAACTTATTGTAATCAAAAAACACATCATTTTCGGGCGAATTAGTCACTTTCATATTGTCAATAATTGCACTTGAGTCGGTTTCTAAACTAAAAATTTGTTCAGTAACAATAAAATCAAATAATAAAGATTTGTCGTCTGTGGCAATTAAATATACACCACCTTCTAATTTTTCTGGTCCTGTAAAAACCATTCTTCCTTTGTAATCGGTAACTGCGCTGTCTCTTAAATATTGTTTGTCGCCAAAGTAGTAACCCAAGTAAAACATTTTGTTTTCATAGCCTTTTAAAGTAATGGTAATGGCATGGCCAGCAGACAAAGGAGGCGGGGGTGGTGGAATAGCTGATTTTTTATTTTTTTGTGCAAATGAATTAAAGCTTACTAAAGCAAATAAAACGAGTAAAATTGATTTTAAAATTCGCATGTAAATTGTTTTTATTTTTGTGGTAAAATTAAGAAAAAACCATGCCACTAAGCAATACAAAAAAAGTTTAACAAAATTTTAAGACAAATTGCCTCAAATACATTGATTTAAAATAGTTAACATTTTTAATTAAAAATTTGATTAAGTGTAGGTGTTTAATAGATTTGCCATCACATTAAAATACAATATTATAAAAATGAAAAACATTACAGTAATAGGTTCTGGAACAATGGGAAATGGTATAGCACATACTTTTGCCCAATTTGGTTACCTTGTTAATTTAATTGATGTAAATGAAGTTGCTCTGCAAAAAGCAATAGCAACTATAGAAAAAAACCTTGACCGCCAAGTTACAAAAGGTGTTATTACCGAAGCTGATAAAACTGCAACTTTAGGAAATATTACTACTTATACTAATTTAAAAGATGCTGCCTCAAATGCTGATTTAGTAGTAGAAGCTGCCAGTGAAAACATGGCTATTAAGCTAGATATTTTTAAACAGTTAGATGAAATTTGCCCAGCTCATACTATTTTAGCTTCCAATACTTCTTCTATTTCAATAACAAAGATTGCAAGTGTTACTAAGCGTCCTGAACAAGTAATTGGAATGCATTTTATGAATCCAGTTCCTGTTATGAAATTGGTAGAAATAATTAATGGTTTTAAAACAAGTGAAACAGTTTCAGAAACTATTATTAATTTATCGAAAGCAATTGGAAAAACACCAGCAATAGCCAACGATTATGCAGGTTTTATAGCAAACAGAATTTTAATGCCAATGATAAATGAAGCTATATTTTGTTTACAACAAGGAGTTGGTTCAGTTGAATCGATTGATACAGTAATGAAATTAGGAATGGCTCATCCAATGGGACCATTGCAATTGGCCGATTTTATTGGTTTAGATGTTTGTTTAGCAATTATGAATGTATTACACGAAGGTTTGGGCGACCATAGATATGCGCCTTCACCTCTTTTAGTAAACATGGTTACAGCTGGTAACTTAGGTGTAAAATCTGGCGAAGGTTTTTATATTCACACAGCAGGAAGCAAAGACTTAATTGTAAGCGAAAGATTCAAAAACTACAGATAATTTCTCAATAAATTTAAGAGTTTTAGATTGATTTTTAAAACTCTTAAATATTAATTTTTAATCAATTTTCGACAAAATACTTTATCAGAATTGGTTTTAATTAAAACTATATACATTCCTTTCAGTAATTCGTTTAAATTTATTTTTCCATTAAAACGTTCTTCAAAAAGAAGTTGTTTTCCTGTTAAGTTATTAATTGAAACAGAATTTATTACTTCATTATTCAATAGTTTAATATTTAAAGTTTCATAAGCTGGATTAGGAAAAATTTCAAATGAGTTATCTGAATGTATTTCATTGATAGCAACTTTTGATGAATTATCGAAGATGATAAATTTTTTATGTAACTTGTGGTCAATAACTACTGAACTTAAAACCAATAACGGTTCTTTTTTGAATTGTTGATACCAAGTATACTCTGTAGTTAAAGAATAAGAGTTAACTGGAGGGTTTGAGTCACCAATGTAAATTAACGATTTTGTTCTAAGCACATTTGAAATTGTTTTATTAGGAAGTTTTATTGTACCCCAAGCATCAGCATTAAAAAAATATTTACCAGGCCCAACCAAGCCACCAGGATTAGTCAAAGCAGAAATACTATCTACAAACGAATTGCCATAGTTAATTGGAAATCGATAATAATTAATGGGTAAAGCATTATAACTTTGATCGTAAATTCCTTTTTCAACAAAGCCTAAATAAATTGATTTTGTATTATTACTATTATCCCAATATGAATAAACAGATCCAATTCCATCTGTTCTGCAAATTTTAGCATTTGGAAATTGACTAAAATAAGGGGTTTTTGAAGGATCTAAATAAACTCTTTCAATAAAAATATCTTGTTTAATTGAATTTGAAAAATCCCATGTAATATTCGCTCCACTGGCACCTGGAGGTACTAAAATTGAATCCAAAGACATTAAAATAGTATCGCCAATATTGGGTAAAACATTAGCATTAATTGTAGGTTGTGCTTTTACAGTTAAAGCCAATAATAATAAAATTACTACAGTTAAATTAAATTTCATAAGTTAAATTTTTAACGAACTTACAACTTTAACTGATAATAAATATTACAAAATTTGGTATTAAGTGTATAAAATTATTACAACAAATACCTTTTTTCAATTACATTTCTATGATGAATTTCATGGCCTAAAAGCATGTATGCTATGCTTCTAACACTAGTTGGATTATTATTAGCCACTCCCATTTTATCCCAAACAAGCGTTGAAAGAGATTTTAATAATTCAACAGTTGAACCTCTTACCATCGAAAATTCTCTTACCATATCCATTACATTTCTTTTGTCAGCAAAACTATTTTCAGCAAAAATGTTTTCGTCAAAACCAGGCAATGCTGTTTCATGATTTCGTGCAATTGATAAAATTCTATATTGAAAAATTCTTTCGGTATCTATTATATGCTGAAAAACTTCTTTAACTGTCCATTTGTTTGCCTCGTATTTAAATAATAAAGTTTCTTCATCTAAGCTCGAAAGCACATCAATGGTATCAATACTTTCTTTGTATAACTCATTATATAAATCATCAGTTTTTACAAGGTTTACATATTTTGCTAAGTAAGCAGGAAACAAAGATAAATCGGGTTTATTTGTATTCATTTTTAGTAATTTTATCGTCTCAAAATTATATAATTTTGTTGTAAGGAAAGTTAATTTTAAATTTATTAATGAAAATGTTTTGCTAAAAACTAACTGTCAATAAATTAATAAGAAAATATTTAAAAAAAATATTTTGCTGTTCAATTATTTACGCCTATAATTGCAGGCTTTTTTAAGCGAAAGGAGATCATATAAATTGACAGAAAACACAAACAAAACAACAAACTTGCCAGATTTTGACTGGGAAATGGACAACGCTGGTTTTGGTGATTACAACCAAAATGAACGTGAGCAAATGGCTGCTGCTTACGAAAAAACTCTTTCAGCCATTACAGAAAAAGAAATTGTAAAAGGAACAGTAGTAGGCTTTACAGAAAAAGAAGTAGTATTAAACATTGGTTTTAAATCGGATGGTTTAGTAGCAAGAACAGAATTCAGAGATTTACCAGATTTAAAAATTGGTGATGAAGTTGAAGTTTTGTTAGAAACAAAAGAAGATGCTTTAGGTCAATTAATTTTGAGCAGGAAAAAAGCTGTAAGTGAACGTGCATGGGATAATATTATGCATGCGCACGAAAACGATCAAATTGTAAACGGTTATGTAAAATCGCGTACCAAAGGTGGATTAGTAGTTGAAGTTTTAGGAATGGATACTTTTTTACCTGGTTCGCAAATTGACACAAAACCTATAAAAGATTATGATGTTTATGTAGGTCAAACCATGCCATTTAAAGTGGTTAAAGTTAATAATGTTTTCAAAAACGTTGTTATATCACATAAAGTATTAATAGAAGAAGATATCGAAGCACAAAAATCTGACATTTTATCTAGATTAGAAAAAGGCCAAGTATTAGAAGGAACTGTTAAAAACATGACTTCATTTGGTGTATTTATTGATTTAGGTGGTGTAGATGGATTATTACATATCACTGATATTTCTTGGGGCCGCGTAAATCATCCTGAAGAAGTATTACAATTAGACCAAAAAATTAACGTAGTAGTGGTTGATTTTGATGATGAGAAAAAACGTATTTCATTAGGATTAAAACAATTACAAGCACATCCTTGGGATAGTTTAAGTACTGAGTTAGTAGTAGGAGGTAAGGTTACTGGTAAAATAGTAAATATAGCTGATTACGGTGCTTTCTTAGAAATTGCTCCCGGAGTGGAAGGTTTAATTCACGTGAGTGAAATGAGCTGGAGCCAACATTTACGTAACCCATCTGATTTTATGAAGATTGGTGACGAAATGGAAGCAGTTATTTTAACGCTTGAGAAAGAAGAGCGTAAAATGAGTTTAGGAATTAAGCAATTAAAAACTGATCCTTGGGTTGATATTGCAAATAAATATCCTGTTGGTAGCAAGCATAAAGGTATTGTAAGAAACTTAACAAACTACGGTTTATTTGTAGAGTTGGAAGAAGGTGTAGATGGTTTAGTTCACGTAAGTGATTTAAGCTGGACAAAGAAAATCAAGCATCCAAATGAGTTTGTGAAAAAAGACCAAGAATTAGATGTTTTAGTTTTAGAAGTTGATAACGAAAACCACCGTTTAAGTTTAGGACATAAACAATTGGATGAAAATCCTTGGGATGCTTTTGAAACTTTATTTGCTTTAGGTTCGGTTCACGAAGGTACTATTTTAAAAGTAGAAGAAAAAAGTGCAACTATAGCTTTACCTTATGGGGTAGAGGGTTATGCTCCAATTAAACAACTTTACAAAGAAGACAAGAAAACTGCAAAAGAAGATGAGGTTTTACAATTCCGTGTAACTGAGTTTAACAAAGAAAACAAACGCATCGTTTTATCGCATACTGCAGTTTGGAAAAACGAAGTAGAGGTGAAGCAAGTTGATGAAAGAAAATCGAAAAACGATGAAAAAGAAAAAGCAACTAAAGCAGCTAAGAAAAACAACGATAGCAACGAAAAATCAACGTTTGCTGATGTTGAAGGACTAATGGCTTTAAAAGAATCGTTTGATAACAAATAATCAAATACACTTTTAGCTTATATTATAAAAGCCTGCTTAATTCATTTTAAGCAGGCTTTTTTATGGAGTTTATTAATATTTTAAATGTGCTTTCACGTTTTTCGTAACTAGCAGTGCATCAGTATTACGTTTCCGCTCAATTTAGTCATTATGCAAGTATCTTTATTACCTATAATTAATAGTTTTTATTGGCTTATACTATTTCGGAATGCGAAATGACAAAATGTGAATACTAAGGATTTTATTCATTTACTCAATTAATTATTACCCGAACGCTTACAAGCGAAGGCTATTGAAACAAAATGATTTTTGAACAAACTCTCATTCCAGTTGAACATGCGAAATAAATTGCCAAAGGTTGACACGATTTCTATTGGGAACCTATGAAAGATTTTTTTATAGATTAATTGCAGCTAGTTCAGTTACCAAAATGTAATATAATTGACAGCATTTTTTTATTCACTCCAATTAATATTTACCAATATTTCGTTTCTTCTATTAATAACTTGAAATGGGGGATTATATCCCAAATAGTTAAAGTTACCATAAAAACTAATTTGTTTTTCGAGTAGTTGTTTTTTTAATTTATCGGTATACTCTTTTATTTTAGAATCGGAAGCAAACCCACTAAATTTAATAACTGCAACATAAACACTTTCAGTTTCTTTTATTGTAATGGAAGAATCGTTTGGATTTGGCAAATTTTTACTGTTATAATTATTGGGCATAACAAAACTCATAGTTGATTGTGAATCATTTATGTCCATATAAACAGGAGCTGTCATTGCAATATTTTTGTTATCTTTATTTCCACCAAAAATATAATTTGCTAGTTTTCTAAATCCTGAACTTCCTAAATCTTTATATGTTTTTGCATTAGAATTAATAGAAGCAATGGTAGCAGATGGGTAAAATCTAACTTCAAAACTATCGTAAACTTTTACTACTTGGTAAGGTTGTTCTTCCACGTTGTTTTTTGCAAAAGATTTATATACAATAAACACAACTATAATTAAAACCAATATTACAATAAAATATACTTTCATACTTATTGCAACATTATTGAATTAATTAAGTTTTATATTTATTAAAGAATTGAAAATGAGTAATAAATTGATGGTAAATAATGTACTATTTCATGTTTAATATAGTTAGCACCGGCAAATGATCAGAAGGATAGTTTTTACCGTCATTTTGGTTAATTATTTCGAAAAATTTCACATTGAAATACTTATTTATAAATATAAAATCAATGCGTTTACAAATGCCACCATTGACTTTAAAACCTGTAAAAGTGCAATGGAACTTTTGTTTAATAAACGAATCTTTAAAGCGAATAATTTTATTTTTTATAATATTTTTATAAGCTTTATCGCTTGGTTCACTGTTAAAATCGCCTGCCAATATAATAGGTTCATTATTGGTCAATTCATTCATTTTTGTTAAAATCAGTTTTGCACTATTTTCTCGGGCATTAACGCCTATATGATCGAAATGGGTATTGAAAACAAAAAAAACTTTACCCGAAAGTTTATGTTTAAGTTTTACCCAAGTGCAAATGCGGGTAATGGCAGCATCCCATCCTTTGCTTCCTGTATCGTTAGGAGTTGCAGATAACCAAAAAGTACCTAATTGAATTAATTCAAAAAGGCTATCATTATAAAAAATAGGGGAGAACTCGCCAGCTTCTTTTCCATCATCGCGACCAATTCCTGCAAATGAATAGTTGGGTAACATTACTTTTAAATCAATTAATTGACTATTTAATACTTCTTGAAAACACCATATATCGGCATTTAAATTGTTTAACAAGGTGTCAAACTTGCCTTTTCTCAATGGCCAGCTATTTTCTCCATCAGCAGCGTTATTATAACGAATATTGTAGGTAACTATTTTTATTTGTTGTGCTTTTAATTGAGTAAATACACAAACACATAATATTAAAAAGCATAGCTGTTTTATCATTTTTTTTTAGTTAATATGCTTTTATATTAAATCGCCAATACAATTAAACTTATCAAACACGGTATCTAAATGAGGGGCATCGGCAAGTTCATCTGTTAAGTCTTGACCTGCCCAATGCTCATAATGCTGCCCTTTGCGCCAAAGTCGGCTTTTGGTTACATCATAAATTTTTCCTTTATATGCTACCCATATTTCGTCTTTATCTTGTCCATTGCGCAATGCCAATTGGCTTTTGGAATAAGTTTGCATAAAACTATTTTACCTTTAACAAATTTTCGTGAATGGTGTAAGTCCATTTTACAATTCCACCTTTATCAAAACAAGTAATTAGTAATTGTCTGTTTCCTTTAATTCCAGTTATATTAATTCCACAATAGTTGTTTTCAGCAACTAAAGTATTTGCAACACGGTAAGGATTATTGGCTTCACTGCTTTTTAAAACATTGGTAGTACCTGCAGTTAATGGCGAACTTGTTAAATCGAACATTGGGTAAGGAACTATATATTCGGGTTTTGAATTTGGCTCATACTTTAACAATTCAGTATGGTGCCTATCACCACTTAAAAACAATACGCCACTTATTTTTTGTTCAGCAATAAATTTAAGTATTTCTGCACGCTCGCGTTTATATAAATTATACGACTCGTAATTGGTTTCCGTATTTAAAAATTGCCCACCCATAGCTATAAACTTAAAAGTACTTTTGCTATGTTTTAGTTTGTTTTTAAGCCATATTAATTGCTGTTCGCCTAATTGGGTTTTATTAATAAATTTTTCTTCATCTAGCAAACTTTCATCTCTAAAAGTCCTATCGTCAAGCATAAAAAATTCAGCATCGCTTTGTTTAAAGCTAAAGTAAATACCTTTTCCATCTTCGCCACAGGTTTTATTTCCCCAATAATCAACAAAACATTCTTTACTTATGTCACTTAAATCAAAGGTTTTATTAGCATCATTTTCGCCATAATCGTGGTCGTCCCAAATGGCATAGTTGTTTTGTCGGCTTAAAAACTTTTGCAAAAAGGAATCGCTTCTTGTATGTAAATAACGGTATTTTATTCCACTGGCACTGCTATAATCGGCTTCGCGGGTGTAAGTATTATCGCCAAGCCAAAGCATAAAATCGGCATTTTGTTCAGCCATTTTAGTAAAAATACTACTTTCTTGTCCGTAAGGTTTTCCTGGTCTATCAAAAGCACTGTCGTTTATATAAGTGCATGAGCCAATCAAAAAGTTAATATCAAAAGGATTTTCTTTACTCCAATCTGCCCAAGTTTTTTTGGTTTTAATTTTTAAATTGTAAGGGAATTTTATTGGTTTATTATCTAAAAAGACCTCGTAAGTGTAATTAGTATTTTGCTTTAAATTGGTAAGTATAAATTTTGAAATATTTGGTAAACAAATGTTTTCATTTTTATTAGTCAAAGTCATTTCACCTTCTTCTTGGCCATTAATTTCGGCATATTTAATAGTAATTGTTTTTGCACAAACTGTTTGAATCCAAATTAAACATTCAGTTTGTTCAGTATAGCCTAACATAGGTCCAGCAACTACCTTTTTAATGTTTTGTATTTTATTTTGTGAAAACAAAAAACCAAAGGTAAACAGTAAAATATAGGTAAATGTAATTTTTTTCATTTTAATTGATTTGATTTTAGGTAAAAAAAAAGCTTCCACAAATTTGAATGGAAGCTTTTAAATATTTATTTGTTTTTAAATATTAATAATTGTTTAACATCATAGGCATTACCAACATTAAAATATCTTCCCCATCTTCAGTTTCAGCAGGCGAAATAACTCCCGCTCTATTTGGTAAGCTCATTTCTAAAGTCATGTTTGTTGCATCAATGGCACCAATTACTTCGCCTAAATATTTTGAGTTAAAACCAATTTCTAAATCTTCCCCTTCATAATTTGCTGCCAATTTTTCAACTCCTTCGTTTTCATAATCAATATCCTCTGAACTAATGGTTAATTCGCTACCAACAAACTTTAATCTAATTTGGTAGGTAGTTTTATTTGATGTAATAGAAATACGTTTAACTGCTGATTGAAATTCGTTTTTATCAATAGTTAATTTATTTGGATTTTCAACTGGTATAACCGCTTTGTAGTCAGGATATTTTTCGTCAATTAAACGACAAATTAGACTAAAATCGCTAAATGAAAAAAATGCATTCGATTTATTGAAATTAACAGTTACTTCACTTAAATCACTGGGTAACGAATTTTTTAATAAGTTCAATGCTTTTTTAGGCATAATAAAACTTTCGTCAACACCAGGTTTTACGTCTGTTCTCGAATATCTAACCAAACGGTTGGCGTCAGTTGCAACAAAAGTGATACTTTTTTTAAATAATTGAACGTAAACACCAGTTAAGTTAAGTCTTAACTCATCGTTGCTACTAGCAAATACAGTTTTAGAAATTGCTTTTTGTAAAACCCTACTTGGAATAGTAAAACTTTGGTCGCTATCCATTTCTGGATTTTTTGGAAACTCTTCACCATTTTGAACTGTTAATTTAAATTTACCAGTTCCGTATTTTATTTCCATCGAACCTTTTTCAATGTTAATAGAAAAAGCCAAAGGTTGGTCGGGCAATTGCTTTAATAATTCGATAGTAGTTTTGGAAGGAACCGCTACTGAAATTTCTTCGCTAGCATCAACTTTAATGCTAGTGGTCATTGTGGTTTCTAAATCGGTTGATGAGATAGTTAAATTACCATCTTTAATATCGAATAAAAAATTATTCAATATAGGTATAATTGGTTTTGCAACTATTACACCATCAATCATTGTTAAATGCTTTAAAAGCGTGCTACTATTTACTATAAATTTCATACTTTTCGTAAAGGCTCAAATTTATACTAGCAAGCCATGTTACAAAACACAAGTTATGCACAAAGTATTTTTTTTTATACAATTTTTTCTAAGTTCATCTATTTAATTTGTTTAAAATTATAAAAACGCTGATATTTATTGAATCCAATTAGCCACGCGCATTACTTTTACAAATCTTTTTCTGTAATAATCACTAGCTAGCCAATCTACTCTTACCCCATCGCTTACTGATGAATGAATAAATTTAACAGCTTCTCCTTTTTCAGAAATAACAATACCTACATGCCCAATTCTTTTTCCTCTTCTGCTTCTTCCTTTAAAAAATATTAAGTCTCCTTTTTGTATGTTTTTACTTTTTACTTCCAACCCAAACAAAGCTTGCCCAGCACTGGTATGTGGAAGTTTTATACCAAATTTTCTAAAAACTACCATGGTGAAACCGCTGCAATCGTAACCTCTATTTGTGGTACCGCCTCTTCTGTAATTTAACCCAATGTATTTTTTTCCAAAATTAATCATCGAATCGGCTATAAATATTTTTTTAATATTTAAATTATTTGTAACATTTTGAGCAACAGAATCGTTTATGGTTTGAAATAAAGAATCTTTATTATTAGTATTTACAACTTGAGAAAATGAACTTAAAACCCATAAAATCAATATTATATTACAGATTAGTAGTTTTATGTTTATTGAAAAGTAGTTCATTAATATTTAACGAAAATAAGTTTTCTATTTTAATTCAAAAAACTTACTTTCGCAGTTCTGTAAAAATGAAGTATTTAAGTTTAGTAATTGTTACCATTTTTCTTGTATTAGGAAGTTGCAAAAGCAAGTTTCAAAAAGCTTTAAAAAGCAACGACCCTAAATCGAAATTTGAAGTAGCCGAATATTTTTTTAAAAAGAAAGATTTTTTTAGGGCTCAAACATTGTTTGATCAATTAGAAAATGAAGTATCGAACACTCCATTAGCTGAAAAAATTTTATATTATCAAGCACAATGTGATTTTGGTTTAAAAATGTACTCGTTAGCTGGGTACAGGTTTAAAATGTACTACGAAACTTATCCAACTAATGCCAATTCGGAAGAAGCTTTATACATGAATGCTTATTGTATTTGGTTAGATTCGCAAGATTCGGAACTTGATCAAACAGATACTTACAAAGCAATAGAAACTTTTAAAATATTTGTAAATGTATACCCTGAAAGCAAATATGTGGAGGAATGCAATAAATATTTGGATAAACTGAGGTTCAAACTATCGTTTAAAGCATACAACAATGCTAAATTATATTATAATATTGGTGAATATAAAAGTGCAATTGTTTCACTAAGAAATGTGGTGAACGATTTTCCTGAAATAGCTCAAAGAGAAGAAATAGATTTTTTAATTTTAAAATCATCTTACCTATTAGCTGAAAACAGTATACCAGAAAAACAAATTGAACGTTTCCAAGGAACAATAACTGCTTTTGAAGAGTTTACGGAGTATTATACTGAAAGCAGTAAATACATGAACAGTGCAAAGCAAATTAAAGACAAAGCAATAACAGCATTAAATAAAATAAATAAACAAAAATAAATGGCAAACTTAAACCACAATTACCAAAACGTACCAACTACCACAGTAACTCGCGACTTAAGAAAATTAGAAGCAGAAACTGGAAACTTGTACGAAACTATTGCAATAATTGCTAAAAGAGCAAATCAAATAAGCGCTCAAATGAAAGAAGAATTGCATAATAAACTAAACGAATTTGATAACGACAATGATACTTTAGAAGAAATTTTTGAAAATCGTGAGCAAATTGAAATTTCAAATTACTACGAAAAGTTACCAAAATCGACTTTAATAGCAACTGAAGAGTTTATGAATGGTAAAATTTATTACAACAATCCTGCAAAAACAGGAACAGGAAAACAGTTTTAATTTTTTAATTTATTTTACTTTTTAAGTAAATAATGAAAAATAAAAAAATAATCTTAGCAATAAGTGCAAGCATAGCCGCCTATAAAGCGGCTTTTTTGCTTAGGATGCTTGTTAAAGATGGTGCTGAAGTAAAAGTAATTTTAACTCCAGCCGCAAAAGAATTTGTAACCCCTTTAACTTTAAGTACGCTGAGTAAAAATCCGGTATTTTCTGATTTTGTTTTAAACCAAAATGGAGAATGGACCAACCATGTTGATTTAGGAATTTGGGCAGATTTGATGGTGATAGCCCCAGCAAGTGCCAATACAATTAGCAAAATGGCAAATGGCATTTGCGATAATTTATTAATTGCCACCTATCTTTCAGCAAAATGCCCGGTAATGTTTGCCCCAGCTATGGATTTAGATATGTATACTCACCCAAGCACCAGTGATAACATTAATAAACTTCAAACTTTTGGAAATATTTTAATTGATGTTAAAGATGGTGAATTAGCTAGCGGACTTTTTGGAAAAGGAAGAATGGCTGAGCCTGAAGAAATTTTTTATGAAATTGAAAATTTCTTTAAAATCAATCAAAGTTTATTAGGCAAAAATGCAATTGTAACTGCTGGTCCTACATACGAAAATATAGATCCAGTAAGGTTTATAGGAAATTTTTCGAGTGGTAAAATGGGGTTTGCAATTGCAGAAGAATTAGCAAGTAGGGGAGCAAACGTTACTTTAGTTGCTGGTCCTGTTGATTTAAAACACATACATAAAAACATAAACCGAATTAATGTACGTTCGGCTGAGCAAATGTTTGACGCTGTTATTAATCATTTTGAAGAAAACGATATTGCTGTAATGTGCGCTGCTGTGGCCGATTATACTCCAATAAATGTAGCTGAAAATAAAATAAAAAAACAAAATGACGATGGTTTAACCATTGAACTTAAAAAAACCAAAGACATTTTAAAACATGTTGGTTCAATAAAAAAATCAAATCAATTTGTGGTAGGCTTTGCACTTGAAACTAATGATGAAGAAGCGAATGCTTTAAAGAAGTTAAATGAAAAAAATGCCGATTTTATTGTTTTAAATTCAATGCAAACAGAAGGTGCGGGTTTTAAACATGATACCAATAAAATTACTATTTTAAAAAATACTGGTGAAAAATTAGAGTATAATTTAAAACCTAAAAAGGAAGTTGCATTCGATATAGTTTCAGAAATTATTCATTCATTAAAATAAATTTATGCGTAAAATATTTTTAATAATCACTCTATTTTTAAGCTTAGCAGCCCAAGCTCAACCCGATTTTAATATACAAATTAAAGTAACCGATAATCAAGTAGAAATAACAGATAGAAGTATTTTTAGACGATTAGAGCAAGACATAAGAACATTTATTAATAATCAAAAGTGGAGTACCGATAAACTTTTAGAATTTGAATTATTTGATATGAGCATAGAAATAATTGTTTCTACTTACGATCAAACAAATGGAAATATTGGAGCTGTAGCTGTTATTCAAAGTAGAAGACCAGTTTTTGGAACTAATTACAATTCAATACTTTTTAATTTTAGAGACGAAAATTTTAATTTTACTTATGTTGACCAACAACGTTTCGATTATTCAGATGGGCAATTTAATACTGAAATTACTGGCTTATTGGCTTTTTATTGTAATTATGCTTTAGGTTTAGATTACGATAGTTACGCATTAGAAGGTGGTACTTTGTATTTTAATAAAGCGGTACAAATTTTATCGTTGGCTCAAGGTAAAGGTGCTGCTGCTGGTTGGACAGCATTTGGACGAAATTTAAGAACCCGTTACAATTTAATTGATAATATATTAAACGAACGATTTAGGCCAATTAGAAAAGCATATTATATTTACCATAGAAGCGGAATGGATATTTTTTACAAAAAGCCTTTAGAAGCACGCAAGCAAATTTTTAAAGCGTTAGAAGAAGTTAAAAAAGTATATACCCTTGCTCCAAATACGGTAATGATGTTGATGTTTTTTGATGCAAAACGCGATGAATTAATTAATATTTTTAAAGGATCATCAGCCATAGAAAAACCAAAAGCAGTAGAAGTTTTAAACGAATTAGACATTGCCAACTCCAGCAAGTACGATGCGATAACGCAAATACAAAAGTAAATTTTGAATGCTGAATGTTGGATTTTGAATTATCTAAAAAACATTCAAAATCCAACATTCAAAATCCAACATATTTTACCGCATTTCAATCTCATCCACAAAAATAAAGGCATCACCACCAAAGCCTTGATGTCCTTGAGGTAAAACACCATAATTTTTTGCCACCACTTTAATATAACGGGCTTTTACTTTTTTAGGTAATTGGTATATAAAGTTTTTGGTAAATGTTTCTTCGGTATTCCAAGCCAAATTATGGTTCAAAGTTCCAATACTTTTAAAGTTGATACCATCGTTCGATATAAAATATTCCACTTCTTTTGGTAGTAAAATCCATGAGCGAGAATCTTGCAAATAATTAGATGATATTTCGCTGATTTCTTTCTTTTGTTGTAAATCAACTATGGCTTCAAAATCCTGACTTTGGTAACCTTGCCAACCGCCTTTGCGCCAATCTTTATAACCAGCTAAGCCATCAATAATACCAGCATCGCCACCAGCAGTATATTGTTTATTGTATTTACAATTCAGTTTTACAGTCCAGTTGTTCGGGATTTTATAAAACGAAGCAAAAGCATAAGAACTGTCTCCACAACTTTTTCCATTTTCTTTAACCGCACAATCATTGTAACTTTTTACCAAAACGTTTGTGGGTTGGTTAATGGTTAAATTTAAATCGTTGGCTTTTTCTTTAAGCAAAAATGATGTATCTCCTTTGGTGTTGATTAAATATATTTTTGAATAGTTATCATTATAGGTTTTTATAGTCAAATTCAAACTGTCTTTAAAGTTTTTTGAATTTGATAAAATTAAAGGAGCTTTTATTTTTGTTATTTCCAATTTATGCAAAAAAACTGTATCAGTTAAAACATCACCAGAATAAATATAATGAGGAATAACTTCATAATTATTGTTTTGTATGTTATTTTTTGATTCAAAATTTTCATTGGTTTTATCTATTGTTCCATCGAATAAAATATCTGATTGAACCGTATTTAGATTCATAAAATTCATATTCACATTAATAGTTTTATTTTTAACTACCTTTTCTAACATCATCAAATTATTTTTTTTATAAAGTTTTACTCTTTTATTATTAATCAATAAAGATATTTCATCAAAGATTGAATATCCTAAATTGTAATCTTTTCCTCCGGGGCAAACATCATAAATTCCCATTGCACTCATTACATACCAAGCACTCATTTGTCCGCAGTCTTCATTTCCAGCTAATCCATCAGGCGCATTGGCATACATTTCTTTCAAAATTTGATTCACTCGTTGTTGTGTTTTAACGGGTTTACCAATATAATTATACAAATAAGCCATGTGGTGACTTGGTTCATTTCCATGCGCATATTGCCCTATTAATCCTGTTATGTCTGCTTGTTCTCTCCCACTGGTCTTGGTTGAAGCATTGAATAAATCATCCAATCTTTTTTCAAACTTGTCATTATCTCCTGAATAATAAATCATACCTTCAATATCGTGAGGAACAAAAAAAGAATATTGCCAAGAATTGGCTTCGGTAAAATGGTTATTTGCCTCAGAAGGATTAAAAGGACTGTACCAACCACCATTGGAACGAGGTCGCATAAATTGTGTCTGCAAATCGAAAATTTCTTTCCAAGCATTGGGTTTATAGTTAATTTTTTCTGAAGGTTTTGGATAATATAAACCATTCCAATCAAATTTTGATTTTAGTTCCACAATACACCAATCATTATAAGCATATTCCAATGTTTTACTTACACTTTCGTGTTCATCTTCTACTTCTAAATATCCTTTTTTTCTAAATTCAGGCATTCCTAAATGAGGGATATTGGCGGTTTTTTCGCATGCTTCAATGGCTAGTTTTACATCAAAACCTCTTATTCCTTTGGCATACGCATCGGCTATTACACTAATGGCGTGGTTACCAATCATACAATTGGTTTCGTTGCTGCTAAGTTCCCACATAGGCAAGCGACCAACTTGTTTGTATTGCTCCAAAAAGGTTTTAATAAAATCTAAGTTTCGCTCCCTTTGCACAATATTAAACAAAGGATGCAAAGCCCTAAAAGTATCCCACAAACTAAAAACAGTGTAATAATTAAATCCTTCTGCTTTGTGAATTTTCATGTCACGGCCAAGGTATCTTCCATCCACATCGTTGTATATACTTGGGTGAATAAAGCAATGGTAAAGTGCGGTATAAAAAATAACTTGTTGATCGGTAGTGCCACCTTTTACTTGAATTTTATCTAATTCTTTGTTCCATAAAGCTTCACAATCGGTTCTTACTTTTTCAAAATTCCAATGAGGTAGTTCGGCTTGCATATTCTTGGCAGCACCTTCTTCATCTACCCCACTAATGGAAACTTTTACAAAAATTTGCTCGCCTTTTTTTACATCAAACTCGAAAGTTCCAGCTACTTGTTCATTATATGAATAAATTATTGAATCATTAAACGGCTTTGAAAACTCAATTCTATAATATACGATTTGGTCTTTTGCCCAAGCTTCACTTCTTCTATAACCTTCAATGGTAGTATTATTAATTACTTTTATTTTGCCATCTAATAATTTATCCCTATGCATTAAATCCAATAAAATATTCATTTTACCTTCTTGGTTAAATGTATATTTATGAAATCCAACTCGAGTAGTAGTTGTCAATTCTACATCAATATTACTTTCCTCTAAATGAACACTGTAAAATCCAGCATTAGCCTTTTCTTTTTCATGTTTAAAAGTATCACTGTATTTCCTATTTGACCACCTTGCATGATTTCCCATTATAGGTAAAAGCATAATATCGCCATAATCGCTGCAACCAGTTCCACTTAAATGGGTGTGGCTAAATCCATAAATAACCGAATCGCTTTCGTGGTAACCACTGCAACCATCCCAACTGCCATCTATGCGTGTATCTGGACTTAACTGCACCATTCCAAAAGGAGCTACCGCACCCGGAAAAGTATGTCCGTGTCCGCCAGTGCCGATAAAAGGATTTACTATTTTGGAGTAATTAGTTTGCGCTTTTAGCGAATAAGCAATTAGCAATATGCAATAGGCAACAAGCAATATTTCTAGGAAAGTCTTTTTCATAATTTTGTAAAATATTTATATTTATCTGTAATCTTTAAATCATCAATAAAACATCCCCCTAACCCCATTCCCCATACAAAATCCTACGCTCAAGGAGGAATTGTTCCCGCGCAAGTTTTAATTCGTGTTTCATCATTAGCTTTGTTTTAAAATAATCTGACGAATGACAACTTCCCGCATTCAAAATTCAAAATTCAACATTTTCACTTCACCTAAAACTGGCTTTGCTTTCATTCCAAATGGCATCCATTTCATCAAGGCTCATGTCGGTCATTTTTTTATTAATTTCCTTTGCCTTTTCTTCAATAAACATAAACCTATTCTTGAATTTTTGGTTGGTGTATTCCAAAGCATCATCCGGATTAATGCCATTTTTTCGAGCTAAATTAACCAATGCAAATAGTAAATCGCCAAATTCTTTTTCGGTTTTTTCTTTGTTATTGGGTTTGTTTAGTTCAGTTCTAAATTCGGCCAATTCTTCATTAATTTTGCTCCATACTTGGTCGGCAGTTTCCCAATCAAAGCCCACTTGAGCAGCTTTTTCCTGAATGCGATAAGCTTTTACCAAACTAGGTATACCTTTACTTACACCACTCAATACCGATTTATTGCCTTCCTTTAATTTTATTTGTTCCCAATTTTCTTTTACTTGTTCTTCCGTTTCAGCTATTACATTTCCGTAAATATGAGGGTGGCGTATAATTAATTTTTCGCATAAAGTGTTCAAAACATCAGCTATATCAAAGTGGTTGGTTTCACTTGCTATTTTTGCATAAAAAATAATATGCAATAACACATCGCCCAATTCTTTTTTTAATTCTGGTAAATCGTTGTTTATAATCGATTCACTTAATTCATAGGTTTCTTCAATAGTTAAATGCCTTAAGCTTTCAAATGTTTGTTTTTTATCCCACGGGCATTTGTCTCTCAGTTCATCCATAATTGTTAATGTTCGTTCAAATGCAGCAAGTTTATCATTTAATGAATTCATAATATTTATATTGAAAAAAGTATTTATTCTTGAAGATTCAAAAGTATTTAAAATAAGAACTTATGCAAAAGCATAACAAGAAGTTCTATCGAAAAATTTAAAATATGAATAATTTTTACCAGTTCATTTGTTTTAATAAATAAAATTTCTATTTTCGCAGCCCTAAATTTTAAAAAATAACAGTTTAAATGGCAACCAAAACAACAAAAGTAAAAAAAGAAGAGAGTGTTGTCCTTAACAACTATGAGTCTGTGATTATTTTCACACCCGTACTCTCTGAAGAACAGCTGAAAGACGCTGTTGCCAAATACCGTAAATTAATTACGGAAAATGGCGGAGAGCTGATTCATGAAGAAAACTGGGGGTTAACCAAATTGGCATACCCTATTCAAAAGAAAAGTACAGGCTTTTACCATATTTATGAGTACAAAGCACCAGCATCTTTTGTTAGTACCTTCGAATTAGCTTTCAGACGCGATGAAAGAATCATGCGTTTTTTATCAACAGTGTTAGACAAACATTCAATTCAATACAACGTGCGTAAGCGCAATGGTGAATTTAATCAAGGCAAAAACACAACTAAACAACAGGAGGCTAAAAAGTAATGGCAAAACCACAAAAGAAATATACTGGTTCATCAGTATTCAATACTACGCCAGATGCTGCACAACGCAAAAAATACTGTCGTTTTAAAAAGAATGGTATCAAATATATTGATTATAAAGATGCTAATTTCTTATTAAAGTTTGTTAACGATCAAGGTAAAATTTTACCAAGAAGATTAACAGGAACATCGTTAAAATTTCAACGTAAAATATCTCAAGCTGTTAAACGTGCTCGTCATATTGCAGTTTTACCTTTTACAGGAGATATGATTAAATAATTTAATTGAAGGAGAAACAACAGAGATGAAAATTATTTTAAAAGAAAACATGAAAAACCTTGGAAAACAAGGTGAAGTAGTAATGGTTAAAGATGGTTATGCTAACAATTTTTTATTTCCTAAAGGAATGGCTATTTTAGCTACATCTGGAAATATTAAAATGATGGAAGAAAATAACCGTCAAGGCGCAATGAAGCGCGAAAAGATGAAGACTGATGCTTTAGCAACTAGCACAAGTATGAACGAAATGGTTATTACAATTGCAACTAAAGCAGGTGCTAATGGCAAAATATTTGGTTCAATTACTCCATTGCAAATTTCTCAAGCTTTAAAAACTAAAGGATACGATATAGACAGACGTAAAATTGAAATTGATGATGTGAAAGTATTAGGTAGTTACGAAGCTATTGTTAACTTACATCGTGAAGTTTCTGTTACTATAAAAGTTGAAGTAGTTTCAGAATAAGAAATTTTAATAAATCCTTGCAGCAATTGCAAGGATTTATTAAAAAAATGGTTCCTTATCACGCCTAGCGTGATGGATAGAAGAAATGGTTCCTTATCAC
>JBAXCN010000052.1:0-22434 GCA_037141455.1 Bacteroidota bacterium | reverse complement strand
ACTTTTCGTTAACAAAAGAAACTGCAAGGGCATCGCAAAAGCAATATTTTTACAATAACGATAAAATAAAAAACGAATTAAATTTTAGTTTTAAAAAAGTGGAGCAAACTATAAAGGAAGTATGCAATCAATATTTAATCGATATTAAAGAATAGAACTAAACTATTTTCCTTCCTTCAAATTTTTCTAATGGAATTTACTTTGTAAAAATTGTTAGTGATGATAGTAAAGAAAATATTGTAAGAAAAGTGATTTTAAAATTACACCATCCTGTTTTGCAGGATGGTGTACTAAAAACCAAATTTAACATGAAAACACTCATTACTATTATTTGCATTTTTTTTACTTGTACCCTTTTGGCTCAAAATACATGGTTTAAGTTTGTGCCTGGTGGTTATAGCAGAAATAATGCTATATTAAACGGTAAAACAGATAAAGGATTTGAACTGGCTAATTTTATACAAACACCAGATAAAGGCTTTTTACTTTCGGGTAAATACCGCTCACAATGGATTAAATCTCCTCAAGAATTTAATATTTTTCAAACAGCAGCTTTGTTAAAACTAGATAGCAATGGTTGTTTACAGCTTGGCTGCAATGCCAAAGACAAAATTATTAAGGTAGTAGCACCTGATTCAAAATGTACTGTTTTCCCCAATCCAGCAACCAATAAAATAAACATAGAATTTGAATGTATTGTTCCAAAAAACATAACTGCCAATATTTACGATAGTAAAGGCAGTTTAATAAAAAGTGAAACTTTAAAAAATAATGAAATAGATATTTTAGATTTACATTAGTTTTATAGTTAAAACAAAACCTAAGAAACTTTACAGTGTAATAAAATTATTGTTTTATTTATTTTCATTGTAAAAATCTAATAGTTGTAAAATTTCATTCTTTTTTTCGGGAGAAATGTTTTCCAATGATTTATAAAATTCACCCCAAGTGGTTATATTATTATTGAAAAAATTATCGATTATACCTGAAAAAATAAATAGATTAATTAAAGAACAGTCCAATAATTCGCAAATAATAATTAACTGAGTAATGCCAATTTCTTTTTTTTCTCCTCTTTCTAATTTTAAATATGCTTGTTCAGAGTCATAACCTAATTTAAATGCAATTGAACTTATTTTTACTTTTCTTAATCTCCTAAGCTGCCTTATACCTTCACATAATTTTTTAATTAATTCTTCATTTTCCATTTTAAAAACTAAGTTTAGCAATACTAAAATAAATTATAGTATTAACCAACAAAAACTAGGTGTCTAAAATAGACACCTAGTTTTTGTTGGTTTGTCAAATTATAAAATATTAATTTGTTATAACAAAAAAATTTATTTAGTACATTTTAAACTAATTAAAAAGAAGTAATACAATAAGCATTATAAACAAAAAAACTTGCAGGTGCGCCAACACCCACAAGCTTTAAAATAAATAAAAGTGTACCTATGCTAATAAAACTACACACTACTTAGCTGCAAAAGTAGCTAAAAAATAAATAAATGCAATGCTGCGTGTGTTGCTCGGTTGTTTGCGCTTCGGCAATCATGGGAAGTAGAAGCCTCATTTTTAAAATAAATACCGATAACAAGGGAAATAATTAAACAATCAAAACAATCAAAATGAAAAAAATTATAACAATATATTTAATGCTTGCAACAAGTGTTGCAATTTATGCACAGGGTATTCCTGACCCAACCAATGAAGCAGCTGGTTCAATAGGTTTTATACAAAATGTAGGTCAGGTAATAAATACCGACAATAACCAAGTAACTGATATTAATTATCACTCCATTCATGCTACTCCTAAAAGCTATTACCAAAACAACAAAATAAATTTTGTTTATGCAAAGTTTGCAAAGGACACAATTAATTACGACACATTAGCTAGGCTTGATATGACTTGGATAGCCGATGGTTATGGCAATTCTTCTACACCTTCGGTTTATGAAACTACTGATGAAAAAGTAAATTATTATTTAGCACATTGTAATTCTGGTTGTGACCAACTAAACAAGTACAATGGATTACTATATGAAAATATTTATGACAATATTGATATGAGAATGTACAGTAACAATGTTGGTTATAAAATTTACTTTGTTGTAAGACCAGGAGGAAATCCACAACATTTACGAATGCTGTTTGATGGGCAAACCAGTTTAGATGTTTCATTAGATTTACTAACAATAAACATTGGTGGTAATAGCTTTAGCTTACCAGGCGGAATAGCTTATGAGTATGATGCTTCTGGAACTTCTGTGCTTCCTTGGACTCCACAATTTTCGTTAAATACCAACGGTACAGTTGAAGTAACAGGAGGTGCTTATAACACCAATAAAACATTGGTTTATGAGCTAGGTGGAGTAGCAAAAGGGGGATTAGATATGAAAAATATAGATTGGTCAGTGTATTTTGGAGGAGAAGGAGAAGATGAGTTTTACGATGTAGATGTAAATAGTATAGGTGCACCACAAGCCGCTGGCTATACATTTAGTGCCAAAATCCCAATGGTTACAGGTGTTTTTATTTTCCAAGCTAAACTTCATACAGCAGGCAGTTCCGACATATTAGTAGCAAAATTCAACACCAATTTAAGTTTAGCTTGGTCTACTTATTACGGTGGCACTGGTAATGATGGTTTTAAATATTCTTCTGAAAAATATGGTATATCTTTAGATAATAATGGCAATGCCTTTATAGCAGCACCAACTATGAGTACCGATATTATAAAAGTAAATGTATCAGGTTCATATCAAGATTTAGTAAATAATGGAATTGACAATATAATTGCTCGTTTTAACCAAAATGGACAATTAAATTGGTCTACCTATTTTGGTGGTGATGACAATGGAGTGTTTCCTCATTTCAATGGAGATATTATAGTTGATAAAACAACTAATCAATTTTATATTACTGGTGTTGATTCCAAAATACTTCCAGTAAATCCAGGGACACCAGCATATATGGTTTTGAAAAAATTACCTTCTGATGAAGGAGCTTATATAACAAAGTTTAACACTAATTTACAACCAATATGGAGTACATATTATGGCAAATCAGGTGAAGCAAATAAAATTAGTAGTCTTGAACTAGACCCATCAGGTAAGCTATTGGTTACTGGTTCTGCTCCTGTAACAGGTAATATTCCTAGTAAAGTTCCAACAGGTTCTTATACTCAAAATTATGGTGGAGGTAATACAGATGCCTTTGTAACCCGATTTGAAACTAATTTAGATATTAATTGGAGTACTTATATTGGTGGAGAGGACGATGATAAAGGTAATACCATTATAACAGCTAAAAATGACAAAATAGTAATTTTAGGTACAACTTATGTGTTTTCTGGTTCTGGAACTTTCCCAATATTTAAAACCTCAGTTACCAATGTGTTTAATCAAAACACATTCGGTGGCCAAACCAGTAATACTTATGGTGATGCAACTATTTGCACTTTTGATGCAAATAGCAATAAAGAAAACTTTACTTACTTAGGTGGAGTTGCAGGTGAGGACCTTAACTATGCTGCTTGTGCCAACAATGGAAGCAATGTATTTTTGGCTGGCAGTACTCATTCAAATAATTTTCCAATACCATCCATTTCAAACCAAGCTACCAATAACTTTTTTGTAGGAACTACTCAAAATTTTTCACCACCTAACGATTGGCGAGGTTCGGATGTATATATAATGGGATTGAATAAAGATTTTGTGCCTGAATGGACTACTTTTTATGGTAGTAATTATTTAGATGTGTTTTGGGCAGATGTAAGCTATGATAAAAATGTGTTTTTTGTGGGTAGTGCTGGTGCTACCGATTTTCCAACTACAAGCTCTGGATTAGCTTTTGCTGGATCTACACCAGTTGGAGGCGGGGGAAGAGATGCCATTATTTCTAGAGCTAATTTAAGTGGAAGTACTTTAAATTTAAAAGAAGAAGTTAAAGTAAATAATAACATTACATTTTATCCCAATCCTGCACAAAATAGCGTAATAATTAACAGTAAAACAGCAATAAGAAGCATATATATTTATGATTTATTGGGTAAACTAATAAAGGAGGAAAACATTGTAACTAATAAAACAAATTCGTTAGAAATGGATATAAATTATTTAAAATTTGGAATTTATATTGTAAGAATGGAAGATGTTTTTGGTACTGCTAACACTTTTAAATTTATAAAAAACTAAACAATATAGACTAAATAGAAGGGAGTATATCCCTTCTATTTGGTCTATTTAACAATAAAATCATGAAAAAACTAATCATTTTTACATTACTTCTGTTTTTTGGGTACACAAGTAACTCACAACCTATTCCTATATATGGCGGTTATGTAAGAAACCACTGCATTGATTGTTTCAATTACGGGTTAGGTTATTATCATAGCTATAAAGCAGTCGTTTTTTTTAACAGCAAAGACATTATTCCTGATTCCATTATTTTTCGTGCAGGTATTAAATATCCTGAATCTAGTAGTGCTCCAACAAAATATGCTAAAACTGCTCAAGTAAATTTGTGCAATGGCATAACAAAAGTAATTTATGAAACAGGAATTTGGTCAGGGACACCTAGCACCGTGGCAGCTACTGCAAAATTTGAAACAGGTGAAGTTAAATATACAGGAAAAAATATGCCTGACTCAATTGATCCTGCTTATAGATTATTAGTAACAACTTATGGGAAAGGTCGTAATGAGAACAATTCATCTTATTCTAAGGATATACCTTTAGTAACCATAGAAAAAGGCAAATCGAACACCATTAATTTATTTGGTAAAGATGATGATAATGATAGTTTGATTTTTTCGCAAATTTTACCAAATGAAAGCATAATGTTTACAGGTCAAGTAGCAAATCTATTTGGAATGAAATTAAATACCAAAACAGGCGATATGTTTATTCCTAACACACTTGATACTGGCTATTATAGCCTTCAAGTACGAGTTATGGATTATTTTAAAACCGACTCTTTTGGAGATATTGCTTTTCAAAGTTTTACTTTATTTGATTTTACATTGTATGTTACTAATCAAAAAATTCCTTATTTTATCCATTCTAAAAATGCAAAAAAAGATACTATGGGCATAAATTATCTAAGTACCTTACCTAACGATAAAACCATTAGCTACCAGCTTGATTATATTAACCCCAAAGGATTAGGTAATTATAGTGTAGCAATACCTTCAGTTAAACAATTTAAAATACCGCAAACTTATACCGCCACCAAAATTAACGACACTACTTTGCGAATAAATATTACTATTAATTTAACCGGAACTTATTATTTAGATACCTTTTGGTATAGAAAAGTACGTGAATTACCCAACAGCATTACAGTAATAATTACCACCACTGATAGCCTAGGAAACTGCAAACAAGATTTAACTTCGTTTTATGTAACTAACAATACTTCTAGCAGCACAAATGAACTAACTGATATAAATAGAATAACTATTTTTCCCAACCCAGCCACTAATAAAATAAACATGGTATTTGAGGGCAATGTACCACAAAACTTAATAGCCAATATATACGATAGCAAAGGTAGTTTGGTAAAAACTGAAACTTTAATAAATAACGAAATTGACATAAATAACCTAGCCCAAGGCCTTTATTTGCTTACCATAGTAAGTGAAGGAAAAAGATACAGTAGTAAGTTTATAAAGGAGTAAAAACAACTTCTGTCAGACGCTTAAAAAGCCATTGCGCTGTCAAGGCGTCAGACGGATTAACGGATTTTTTTTCGTTTTGTAATTCTCGAAAAATATAGGAAATAAATTAAAGACTAATTTTTAAAAATAAATTTAGTTGGCTAAAGCAGTTTTGCTGGTACGTAGGTTATTATACATATCGTGCATTATTTGCATGTGTGGTGCAGTTAGAACTGCTAGCCCCAAAAACAAATATCCTACTATGGCATTGTTACTTACAAACATAAATCCTGTAAGTCCAAAAATACCAATGCCCGCAATTGCAATGATGCTATAAAGTAATATTTGTTTGGCTATGGTATTAAAGGTAAATGTATTGTCTTTTCTTAAATAAATAACAATATTATTCATTGATAAAACTGAATGCCAAACTACAAAATAAAATGTAAATCCAAGCAGTAATGGAAGATTAAAAAGTATGAATAGTATTACTGAAAAGTGAATAAGGAAAATACCTTTTTCGTTTGTTTTTAAATTGTTATTTTTAATGAAATAAAGGAACGTTGTAATAAAGAAAGAAACACAACTGATATTCATAATTATATACTTGTTATGGTCAATCAAATTTATAAAAATTTGGTTTTCTTTTCCAGATTTAAACAACTGAAAAACTGGTTTCAGTTCTTCGAAATGATGAAGTAATATTACACTTAAAATTACTAGGCCGTAGCTAATTACAAACAATTTGCCTAAAAGTGTATTTGTTTTAAATTGGTTCAAATCTGTTTCACCAAAATGGTATGCTGCAAAAAATATAAACAACAAATTACCTATTACAGGAAAGAACCAAAAAACTGCTGCAAATAAAAATAATCGGCTGATATAAATTGATAAAAACCTAACACTTGAAAATGTTTTTTTACTTGCATCTGCCGATCGATTTGCTACCAATAAATCGGCTGCTCCATGTGGCACTCCAAGCAATAATATACCTACTAAAAAAATGATGAATTGAGAATTGGTGCTTAAAGGAATTAGATACTTTTGAAATAAAAGTAACAGGCAACCTAATAATAATAGTACAATCCTTTTCATGGTTTTTTGAGTTAATTTTTGAGTAAAAAAAAGTGTGATACTTCTTGTACCACACTTTTTTTTTAATATTTGCTTTGTAATTAAGCGTTTGAAGTTGATTTATCAGTTTGAGCTAGTGCATAAATCACTAAACCAAATCCAATTTTGTTAATGGCATCACCAATGTTGTAAACTACATCCATTGATAAACCTTCCCAAATTCTCATTCCAAATAAACCACCTGCAGTACCTGCAATGTAACCTACTGGATAGATAGCCCAACCTACTAATACAAACCAAGCAAGAGTTTTAACTGCTTTTTGAACAGCAGGACCAGCTGTAACAGCTAATTTAGCTACATCACCAAACCATATAATGTATACGATGTAGAAATAAGCAATACCACTGATTAATCCCCAAATCCAGCTTTGAGTTTCTTTACCATAAACTGCTTCACCAATGTAACCTGTAACCAACATTACAATTGAAGCAAAAATTAATTGCCATAATAATGTAATTTTAGCACCTGCCTTTTTGGTAATTAAATAAAATTCAACACACATCAAAGGCACAGTAAGAATCCAATCTACATAACGGAAGAATACTGGTGATTCACCTGTAGATAAATTGTAATCGCGCATGTAGTAGTAATGAACTGCAGCAATGAAGGTAATTAGTCCTGACACAAGAATGGAAGTTCTCCATTTTTTCTCTACGTTAGACATTTCAAAAAAGAAGAAAACACAAGCGGCCATCATAGCCATACAGCCCACGAAAAATGTGAAAGCTACGTAATTGTTGTTTGCAATAGGTAATATTGCAGAAAGTAAATTTTGATGCATAATTTTTGTTTTTGTTAATTTAATTTATGTAATTACAATGATATTGACTTCAACTTACTTTTTTTGATATTTTTTTTGTTTTAAAATAAAAAAAATCATAAAATGATGTATATTAGGTATTTATTTTTTTAAAAAAAATTGATATTATAGGTTAAAACCTATAATATTTTTTTAATTTACAAAAAAATTTCAATTTCTTAACATCAAATTAAAAAAATAATTCAAAAAAATATTGTTAAACAAATTCAACTTTTTATAGTTATATATGTGTAATTAATTCTTATTTATTTTTAATATCTATTTCTACTTCAAATAAAATATGCAATTGAAACAAGTTTGTTTTACAATTACTTACTTATATATATAAAAATTAAATGACTGAAACTTTTTTATCAGCCCGATGGGAAAATTTAATAATGGCAAATTATGAAGTAAATGCAAACTTACTAAAACCATATTTACCAAAGGGCGTAGAAATAGATTTTTTTGAAAATAAAGCCTATGTAAGTTTAGTTGGATTTATGTTTAAAAAAACCAGCTTGTTTAATATTCCAATTCCATTATTAGGCACTTTTGAAGAAATCAATCTGCGTTTTTATGTAAAACGAGTGGAAGGAAATAACATTAAAAGAGGTGTTGTTTTTATAAATGAAACAGTTCCATACAAACTAGTAGCATGGCTTGCCAATAAACTTTACAAAGAACATTATATAGCTATACCTACAAAAAATAAAATTGTGTTATCAGGTATTTCCAAAAACATAAAATATGAATGGAAAATAAATAATAAATGGAACCAAATAGCAGTAAATACTGATAACGAAAATAATCAAATGTTACCCAATAGTGTGGAGGAATTTATTTTTGAACATTACTATGGTTATACAAAAATTAGCAGTCATGTTTCGCAGGAATACAAAGTAAATCATCCAAGGTGGGAAGTAAATAAAGTAAATGATTATTTTATTGAATGTGATTTTGCAGCCATGTACGGAAACGATTTTGCTATTTTAAATAATCAAAAACCAAACTCAGTAATTGTTGCTGAAGGATCATTGGTAACAGTAAACTGGAAACGAACTCAATTTTAAAATGGAACAAAAAGATATTGATAGAATTATAGAAATGGCTTGGGAAGACCGTACTCCTTTTGAAGCCATTAAAATGCAATTTAATTTTACTGAAGCCAATGTAATTAAGTTAATGAGAAAGGAGTTGAAACGCAGTAGTTTTAACTTATGGCGAAAAAGAGTAAATAGTGGCGTTAGTCAAAAACATGCCATGAAAAGAAACCCTGAAATAGATAGGTTTAAATGTAGCCTGCAAAAATCCATTTCGATGAATAAAATAAGTAAACGTTAAATGGAATTAAAATTTGCAACTGATTATAAAACAATTCTTGAAAAAATAGAAGAAATAGATCCTCTAAAGTATGGGAAAACCAGAAATTATATAGATGGAGCTGTCACCTATTTATCGCCTTATATATCGCGTGGCATTATAAGCACCAAACAAGTGCTTTTAAATGTTACAGCAAAAGGGTATAAATTACATGAGATAGAATCGTTTGTGAAAGAGTTATGTTGGCGCGATTATTTTCAAAGAGTTGGGCAAGCAAAACAATTGAATAGCGAAATAAAACAGGCACAACAGCCAGTATTAAATTACGGAATACCAACTGAAATATTAAATGCGCAAACTGGAATATTAGGAATTGACAATGCCATTATGCATTTATACCAAAGTGGATATATGCATAACCATTGCCGCATGTATACAGCTTCGGTGGTATGCAATATAGCTAAATCGCATTGGCAACATCCAGCACAATGGATGTATTATCATTTACTTGATGGCGATTGGGCAAGTAATGTTTGCAGTTGGCAATGGGTGGCTGGAGCAAACAGTAGTAAAAAATATTATGCCAATCAAGAAAACGTAAATAAATTTACAAAAACCAATCAAGCTACTTCATTTTTAGATAGTTTCTATGCAGCGCAAGAACAAATAAATGTTCCCGAAAATTTGGTTGTTTCTCAAAAATTACTGCTTGAAACTTCATTACCTAAAAGCGAAACTTTTACAATAAATAATAATTTGCCAACCTTTATTTATAATTATTACAACCTTGATCCACTTTGGAATTCGGAAGTATTGGGCAATAGAATTTTATTATTAGAACCAGAATTTTTTGCAGCTTATCCTGTAAGCGAAAAGTGCATCAATTTTATGTTGGCATTAAGTAAAAACATCTTGAACATTCAGGTTTATGTAGGTTCTTTTGATGCACTTTGCAAAGAACATAATTTACAACAAATTTTTTACAAAGAACATCCTTTAAACATAGGTTATACTGGTACAGAAGAGCCAAGAGATTGGATTACAGATAAAGTAACTGGTTATTTTCCTTCGTTTTTTTCGTATTGGAAAAAAGTAGAAAAGTATTTACAAAATTAAGGAGTAAACTACCTATCATAAACTAAAAAATAATTTACTACTAAAATAATGCATAACATAAAAAAAGTAAATTTACCTAATAAAATTTGTTTGGTTTGCAAGCGACCATTTGCTTGGCGAAAAAAATGGGAAAAGGTTTGGGATGAAGTAAAATACTGTAGTGATAAATGCAGAATGAATAAAAAAATAAATGAATAGAACTGGTATAATATTCCCCCATCAATTATTTGAGCAAAATATTTTGGTTTCAAAATGCGATACCATTTATTTGATAGAAGAATGGTTGTTTTTTAAGCAGTATAATTTTCATAAACAGAAAATTGCTTTTCACCGAGCAAGTATGAAATTTTATGAAAGCTATTTACTTTCAAAAAATATTAAAGTAATTTACATAAATTCATTTGATGAGCTGGCAGATATAAGAAAACTTATACCTTATTTAAAAACTATTGGTGTAGTAAATTTTAATTATATTGACACAACCGATTGCTGGTTGGAAGAGAGAATTAGCAGGGCTTGCAATGAAAATAATATTGATATCTACAAAAACAATTCACCATTATTTTTAAATTCATCAGCAGAAATAGAAACTTATTTTTCTGGAAGAAAAAGAATGTTTCAAACAGACTTTTACAAGCACCAGCGACAAACAAGAGATATATTATTAGAACAAAACCAAAAACCAATTGGCGGAAAATGGACCTTTGATGACGAAAATAGATTGAAATATCCAAAGGGAAAAACTGCTCCTAAAGTCAATTTTTTAGAATCAAATGCTTACTTCAGTGAAGCTGTAACCTATACCAACAAATATTTTCAAGAAAACTATGGTAAATTAAATACAGATTATATTTATCCTACAACTTTTGGGGAAAGTAAAACCTGGTTGCATGAATTTTTTAAAACAAGGTTTTTAGAATTTGGCGACTATGAAGATGCCATAGTTTCCAAAGAAAATTTCTTACATCACAGTGTATTAACACCCATGTTAAATGTAGGATTATTGACTCCTCAATTTATTATTGACGAAGTACTATTATTTGCTAGCAATAATGAAATTCCTTTGAACTCATTAGAAGGTTTTGTAAGGCAAATTGTAGGTTGGAGAGAATTTATAAGGGCAGTTTATGAGTTAAAAGGAAGCGAAGAAAGAACCAAAAATTTTTGGGGCTTTACCCGAAAAATTCCTCAATCGTTTTGGGAAGGAACTACTGGAATTGAACCTATTGACGATACGATAAAAAAAGTTTTAGAAACTGGATACTGCCATCACATAGAACGGTTGATGGTGTTAGGAAATTTTATGCTGCTTTGCGAATTTGACCCCAACGAAGTACACCGTTGGTTTATGGAACTTTTTATAGATGCATATGATTGGGTAATGGTGCCCAATGTGTATGGCATGAGTCAGTTTGCTGATGGAGGCTTAATGGCAACCAAACCTTACATAAGTGGCAGCAATTATTTAATGAAAATGAGTGATTATAAAAAAGGTGATTGGCAACCTATTTGGGATGGATTATTTTGGAGATTTATGCATACCCAAAGAGATTTCTTTTTGAAAAATCCTAGGTTAGGAATGTTGGTAAGAACTTTTGATAAAATGGATGAACAGAAACAAAATTTACATTTAAATAATGCTGAACAATATCTAAAAGCACTTTAAAATTAATGGTTTTTATAAATAAATTTTAAAAACATTTGTTCCTAAATAAGAATAATTATCTTTACGTAATAATTACTAATAAAATACAAATGACCGATTTTTTTAGAGAACAATTAAAAGAAAAAGGATTAAAAGTTACTCCGCAGCGGGTAGCCATATATGAGGCAATTGTTAATTTAAAAAACCATCCAACTGCCGAAAATGTGATTGAATATATCAAAGCAAATCATCCAAATATTTCGGTTGGAACAGTTTATAAAGTATTGGATTCGTTGGTTGAAAATAGTCTTTTAAAAAAAGTTAAAACAGAAAAAGACATCATGCGATACGATGCAGTTTTATCAAATCACCATCATTTATATTGTGTAGAAACTGAAAGAATTGAAGATTATGAAGATGAAAATTTAAACGAATTGATCAATGATTATTTTAAAAATAAAAAAATAAAAAATTTTAATGTACAAGAAATTAAATTACAAATAACTGGTAAGTTCAATAATAAAAAATAAAATAAAACAATATAAATTATGAAAAAAACAGTAATCCTTTCAGCGCTTTTAACTTTAGGAGCATTAACAAGTTTTGCACAAGAAAAAGTATCAGAATGTCCAATGGGTCATGGTTCTAAGAACTTAAGTGGCACACATGGTGTAGTAAAAAGTCATTCAAATGAAGATTGGTGGCCTACCAAACTGAACTTGCAAGTATTGCGTCAAAATTCGCCTGCATCAAATCCAATGGATGCCAATTTTAATTACCGAAAAGCATTTAATTCAATAGATTATTTTGCTTTGAAAAAAGACATTCAAAAAGTATTAACGGAGTCGCAAGATTGGTGGCCTGCAGATTTTGGAAACTACGGAGGGTTGTTTATTCGTATGGCTTGGCATAGCGCTGGTACATACAGAACTGCCGATGGAAGAGGTGGATCGAGTGCGGGTCAACAAAGATTTGCTCCTTTAAATAGCTGGCCCGACAATGGTAATTTAGATAAAGCAAGAAGATTGATTTGGCCTATTAAACAAAAATATGGCGATAAAATTTCGTGGGCTGATTTAATGATTTTATCAGGTAATGTAGCACTAGAATCAATGGGGTTTAAAACCATTGGCTTTGCAGGAGGAAGAGTAGATGTGTACGAACCAGAATCGAACGTATATTGGGGCAAAGAAACCAAATGGCTTGACGATAACAGATATGCTGATGGAAGAAAATTAGAAAATCCTTTGGCTGCTGTACAAATGGGTTTAATTTATGTAAATCCGGAAGGACCAAATGGTAATCCAGACCCAATTTTAGCAGCAAAAGATATAAGAGAAACTTTTGGAAGAATGGGAATGAACGATGAAGAAACAGTTGCATTAATTGCAGGCGGACATACATTAGGAAAAACACATGGTGCAGGTGATGCTTCTTTAGTTGGAAGAGAGCCAGAAGCTGCAGCAATTGAAGAACAAGGTTTTGGATGGAAAAGTAAATATAAATCGGGTAAAGGAACTGATGCCATTACTTCGGGATTAGAAGTAACTTGGACAAGCTCACCAACTTATTGGACTCATGAATATTTTGCAATACTTTTTGGTTACGAATGGGAGTTAACAAAAAGCCCTGCAGGAGCAAAACAGTGGGTTGCTAAAAATAGCAAAGCAATTATTCCTGATGCTTTTGATACTTCTAAAAAACATTTACCTACTATGCTTACCACTGATCTTTCAATGCGATTTGATCCCGCTTACGAAAAAATCTCTAAAAACTTTTTAGATAATCCAAAAGCATTTGATGAAGCTTTTGCCAAAGCCTGGTTTAAATTAACCCACAGAGATATGGGACCAAATTCGTTGTATTTAGGACCAGAAAAACCAAAAGAAAATTTTTTATGGCAAGATCCGATTCCTGTAGCAAAAACTCCAATTATTAATGCCGCAGATATTGCAAGTTTAAAAGCTAAAATACTAAATGCTGGATTAACCAATAGTGAATTAGTTTATACTGCATGGTCATCGGCTAGCACCTTTCGTGGTTCCGATAAGCGTGGTGGAGCAAATGGAGCTAGAATAAGATTATTGCCTCAAAGAGAATGGGAAGTTAATAATCCAAAACAATTAGAAAAAGTATTACAAGTTTACGAAAAAATACAAAAAGATTTTAATGCAGTAGCAAAATCAAAAGTTTCTATGGCTGATTTGATAGTTTTAGGTGGAACAATTGCTTTAGAAAAATCAATTAAAAATGCTGGTTATAACATTGCTGTTCCTTTTAATGCGGGCAGAACGGATGCTAGCCAAGAACAAACAAGCATTGAGGGCATGGCTGTATTAGAACCAATAGCAGATGGTTTTAGAAATTATAGCAAAACACAATACACAGTTCCAGCCGAAGAATTATTGGTTGATAAAGCGCAGTTATTAAAACTTACTGTTCCAGAAATGACAGTATTGGTTGGAGGTTTAAGGGTTTTAAATGTTAATTTTAATAATTCGCAAAATGGGGTGTTAACCAATCAAAAAGGTAAATTGAACAATGACTTTTTTGTAAATTTATTAGACATGAATACTGTTTGGGCTCCTGCTGCAAACTCGAAAGAATTGTATGAAGGCAAACACCGTAAAACAGGCGAATTAAAATGGACAGCAACAAGGGTTGATTTAATCTTTGGTTCTAACTCTGAACTAAGAGCAATTGCAGAAGTATATGCAAGTAACGATAACAAAGAAAAATTTGTAAAAGACTTTGTTGCTGCATGGAATAAAGTTATGAATTTAGATAGATTTTAATAAATCATTAGCATAATTTTAAAGCACAACCAATGCACCTAAATATTGCATTGGTTGTGCTTTTTTGTTTTATACCAATTCACTTACGATTTTATTTTCGGTGTTTAAAAACATCTACTTCAATACTAAAAAATATATTAGTAAACTTGCAATTGCATTTTACTAAAGTAAAAATGTTGAATTTTATAATAAAATGAAGAAACAAACATTAATAATACTCCTTACTTTTATGGGTGGAAGCAGTTTTGCGCAAACTGAAACTATTAAAAATCCTTTAAAAATAAGTGGTTACCTTGAAACTTATTACACTTACGATTTTGGACTGCCAATTGATAATACAAGGCCAACATTTGTTTATTCATTTAACAGGCACAATGAGGTAAATATTAATTTAGGTTTTATAAAAGCTACTTATGAAACAGAAAACGTAAGATCAAATTTAGCATTTATGACAGGAACCTACGCCAATTCTAATTTAGCTAACGAAGTAGGTGTATTAAAAAATATTTTTGAAGCCAATGTTGGAGTTAAAATTTCTAAGTCTTTGAATTTATGGGTTGATGCAGGGGTATTTGCATCGCATATTGGTTTTGAAAGCGCTATTGGAAAAGATTGTTGGAATTTAACTAGAAGTATTTTGGCAGACAATTCTCCTTATTATGAAAGTGGAGCGAAAATTTCGTACACCAGTAATAATGAAAAGTGGTTTTTAAGCGGTTTATTATTAAACGGATGGCAGCGAATAAACAGAATTGATGGGCAAACAATGCCAGCATTCGGACATCAAATTATTTACAAACCCTCATCTAAAATTATATTAAATAGCAGCTCATTTGTTGGGAATACTTTAGCAGATAGTTTAAAGCAAATGCGTTATTTTCATAATTTTTATGGTCAATTTATGTTAAATAATAAATTTTCTATTTTAGTTGGTTTTGATATTGGATTACAACAAAAAGCTAAAGAAAGTAACGATTACAATAGTTGGTATTCGCCAGTATTAATAGTAAAATACACTCCAAACCAAAAAACCAGCATTGCTGCTAGAGGTGAATATTATAGCGATGCAAATGGAGTAATTATTCCTACCAACACACCAAATGGTTTTCAAACTTTTGGTTATTCGTTAAACCTTGATAAAAACATTGCAAGCAATGTGGTATGGCGCATGGAAGGGAGATCATTTTTAAGTAAAGATTTTATTTTTACAAATAATAAAAAAGCCAGTGATGCAAATTATTTTTTTACAACTGCATTGGCAATTAATTTTTAATAAAACATAATATAATGGGAAATAAAAAAATATCGAAACAAGAACAAGATGCATTATTAGAAATTTTGAAAACTCGATTTGAAAAAAACATGAAACGCCATATTGGACTTGAATGGGCAAAAATAGAAGCCAAGCTTTTAGTAAGTAATGAAAAGTTATGGTCGATTAATGAAATGGAAAAAACAGGTGGAGAACCAGATGTGGTAAGGTTTGATAACGAAAATGATGAATATGTTTTTTATGATTGTTCGCCTGAAAGCCCAAAAGGAAGAAGAAGCATTTGTTACGATAATGAAGCTTTAGAAGCTAGAAAAGAATTTAAACCTAAAAACAGTGCTATAGGTTTAGCAAATGAAATGGGTATAAAAATTCTTACAGAAGAAGATTACAAAGCATTGCAGAAATTGGGTAATTTTGATACAAAAACCTCAAGTTGGATACTGACACCGCCTAATATTAGAAAACTTGGTGGTGCAATATTTGCCGATTACCGATTTGAAACTGTATTTGTTTACCACAATGGAGCTGAATCGTACTATGGTGGCAGGGCATTTAGAGGTTCTATTTGTATTTAAAAACTTCAACAAAAAATATTAGCTTTTTATATTTATAGTTAAAATGATTAACCACAAATGTGTCAGAGGAACGCTGAACCGCCAATTTCTTGTAGGTGCTGTTAGCGGTAGGTTTTTTTCGTCCGTCATTATGTTGTCGGTAAATTGTAATTAAATCCTGCCATTGATTCAGCTAATAGTTTGGGAGTCATTTCATGATTATTGACGTTGTCCAGATTTGCACCTGATACAATTAATAAATCAACAATTTTATAATCCCCATTTGAATTAAAAATTGCGTCCATTAACGGTGTGTTTCCTTTACTGTCCTTTATTTCAAGGTCTGCTTTATTTTCAATCAAAATTGCTGCTGTGTCATAACGTTGTTCTTTTCCTGCAAAATGCAATGCTGAAAATCCGTTTCTGTCTTGATGATTTATATCTGCACCGTTGTCTATAAGCCACTTTAGAAGTTCCGTATTGTTGTAAAACGATGCCCAAATTAACGATGTCCTTTGATAACCGTCTAATGCGTCAATACCAACTTCAAATAAAACGGTCTTAACATTTTCGTTGTTACCATCTCTGATGTCAAACGAAAGGGTGTCAACTCGTGGTTCTGATTTATTTGGTTTACCTGGTCTTGCCATTTTTAATATCATTTGATTGTTGCACAGTCGCTTGTTAAACTTGCCGCAAACACACATTTCTGCGTCAATTCATTGCTCCAATCTACCCAAATTTGGTCAGCTTTGCGCAACTTGTTATCGTTTTTAGCTTTTACAATTATATTCTTTAGTTTTAAAAATAAAAGTACATTTTTTAAGGGATGGCATAGTCAAACTTCATTGCGCACTTCCAAAAGGGTGGGATGGTAAATGGTGTTGACAATTCTTACTTTTTATATTTTTTATAAACAAGAAAAATGCTTGCTGCATAACCTATTTTAGGTGATTCCTTTAGACCTCATTGCAAACAAAAACCATTGCACTAGCAATTATTAATTTATCAATTAACTAATCTACCTATTTTGCCTTTATTACCCGCCAAAAAAACCGACTTCCCCTGCTTTGCTTTTTGTACCACATTAAAACTTTGGTTGCTAATATTTGTCCATTTTTTTTGGGTGTAATTAAAAATATCAACTCCATTAGTTCCACAAGCAATGTAAACAGATGGCGTTATTTTTTCAATACACGATCTATATCCATAAGGGTTACAACCCATGTCTTCATACATTAAACTTGCCCCAATTTCATCAAAGTTTTTATAAACAGCTGAATCATTTCTATAGTCGCCACCAACCGCAAAAAAACCGCTTTTACTTTTTACTAACGAATAAGCTCCTTTTGAATTGCTTCCTTGTTGAATTTTTAAATTGGTCTTAATTGATTTAGAATATGTATTTTTAAATTTATAAAAACTGGCATACATACCTCCGCTTACAAAACCAAATTCGCTTTTACCCCAACATTGTAAACTAGTTCCACTGGCTGCATATACTGCTTCTCCTTGTTCGGCTTTTGGGGTAATATTGGAATTTAAAGCTTCCCACTTTTCACCTCCATTATTTGTTTTAATTATATAAAAATTGCCATTAATAGGGTCGCCTAAAACTATTCCATTGTCCTCATTCCAAAAATCAATTGCATCTAAAAAGTAAGCGCTGTCGGTATTTTTATAAACTTCATCCCAAGTTAATCCTCCATCTATGGTTTTTAAAATATATGCGGGCGAACCACTACTTATCATAATTGCTATTTTATCGCTAAATGCTTCAATGTCTCTAAAATCGCTTTTGGCATAATCTTTTAATTGAATAAATACAAAAGATTTCCCTCCATTGACACTTTTTGCTAAGGTTCCTCTACTGCCACTTGCCCATATTACCGTATCGTTAACTACGCACAAACCCCTAAAGGAAGTTTTGCTGAGAATTACACCTTCACCTAAAAAAAAGTTATTACTATCAATTAACTCAATTTTAGTTTGGGCCATTAAGTTAAAACTTAAGCAAAAAAGTATAAAGGTTTTTATGTATTTCATTGGTTATTTAATAAGTTAAATTACATTTTTTTATACAACAAACTTATTTAAAAACATGATATTATTATTAATAAAAAATAGTAATATCAACTTTCATAAATTTTTATATATTGCTGTTTTTATATAAAATATTTTATGAATAAAAGAATACATTTAACCCTACTATTGCTTTTTGCTTATTGCTTTTTGCCGTTTAATTCTAAAGCACAAGAAACCAATCCTGTAAACGGACCATTTTCAATAATTCCTAATTATTATGTATTGGTAAATGCATCGGTATTTTCGAACACTGAAAACAAAATGATTGATGCTACCATAGTGGTTAAAAACGGAATAATTGAAAATTTTGGCAAAGGAATTACTATTCCTAAAGATGCTTTACTAATAGATTTAAAAGGAAAATATTTATATCCATCGTTTATCGATTTGTATTCGAACTACGGTTTAAATATTCCAAATAATACCAAAGGAAATGCACAATATAATACCAATAAAAAAGGAGCTTATGCTTGGAACGATGCCATAAAAGCGGAGTTGAATGCAGTTGATTATTTTAGTTTTGATGAAAAAAAATCGAAACAATATATAGAAAGTGGTTTTGGAACTGTGCTTACTGGAAACCACGATGGAATAAGCAGAGGTACTTCAGCTTTGGTTTTAACAGGTAACTTAAACGAAAATAGTTTAGTAATTTTGCCAAAAGCAGCTACTGGTTTTAGTTTAAACAAAGGCAGTTCGGTGCAAGATTATCCCAACTCATTAATGGGAAGCATTGCCTTGTTAAGGCAAACTTTTTATGATGCCAATTGGTATAAAACACAATCGATTGAAAAAAATTTAACGCTAGATGCCTTTAATCAAAGTTTACAATTACCTTCAATTTTTCAGGTTGATGATAAACTATCGGTGCTTAGGGCCAATAAAATTGCAAAAGAGTTCAACACTAATTTTATAATAAAAGGCACAGGCGATGAATACCAAAGACTAAACGAAATTAAAGAAGCAAATACCACTTTAATTGTTCCAATTAACTTTCCAAAACCATACGAAGTAGAAGATGTATTTGATGCCAATTATGTAAGTACAGCCGATATGAAACATTGGGAAATGGCTCCAGCAAATACCAAATTATTAAACCAAGCTAATATTAATTTTGCTATTACAAGTTATGGTTGTAATGATGCCAATGAGTTTATTAAAAACTTAAAAAAAGCTGTATTGTATGGATTAAATGAAAATGCTGCCATTAATGCTTTAACAAAAATTCCAGCTCAATTAATTAAAGCTGATGCAACTGTTGGGTCAATAGAAAAAAATAAATTAGCTAATTTTTTTATAACCAATAAACCTTTTTTCGATAAAGATGCAATCATATTAGAACATTGGATTAAAGGAAAAAAGAATATAGTAAATACTTTACCTGAAACAGATGTAAGAGGAAAATATTCAATAAATTTAAAAGGTTTTGATAACTATGTTTTAAAAATTGATGGCGATGAAAACAAACCCAATATAGCACTGTTGGGAAAAGATACTTTAAAATCGAATTTGAGTTTACAACCAAATATGATGACAGTAGTTTTTAAAATAGCAAATAAAAATAACGAAGCGTTAAAGTTCAATTTTTGGATAGATAAAACAGAAATTTTAAATGGTGTAAATAATGTAAAACTATTGATGGGCAAAGCCCAATTTAATGATGGAACATATGCTGATTTTAAAGCAGAAAAGGTAGACGACATAAAAAAGGAAACCAAAAAAACAGATTCTATTGCAACTATAAATTTGGGTAATATAGTATATCCTTTTACCGATTATGGTTGGACTATAAAACCCATTGCTGAAACCATTATTTTTAAAAATGCTACCGTTTGGAGCAATGAAAAAGAAGGTGTTTTAAAAGAAACTGATGTTGCAATTAGTAATGGTAAAATTGTAGCAATAGGTAAAAATTTAAGTATAAATAATGCCAAAGTAATTGACGCAACTGGCAAACATTTAACCAACGGAATTATTGATGAACATTCACACATTGCCATAACTCGTGGCGTGAATGAATGCTCGCAAGCCATAACAGCCGAGGTAAGAATTGGCGATGTTGTTTACAGTGAAGACGTTAATATTTACAGGCAATTAGCAGGTGGAGTAACATCTGCTCAATTATTGCATGGTTCGTGCAATCCGGTAGGTGGGCAAAGTGCAATTATAAAATTGCGTTGGGGTTCAGCACCCGAAAAAATGAAAATTGAAAATGCTGATGGATTTATAAAATTTGCCTTAGGCGAAAATGTAAAACAAAGTAATTGGGGCATAGAAACCAACAGGTATCCGCAAACAAGAATGGGCGTAGAACAATTGTATTACGATGCTTTTTTAAGGGCAAAACAATATGAAAAAAAATTAGCTACAAATCCCAAGTTAACCAGAAAAGATTTAGAGCTTGATGCATTGGTAGAAATATTAAATGCAAAACGATTTATTAGTTGCCACAGTTATGTGCAAAGCGAAATAAATATGCTAATGCATGTAGCAGATAGTATGAAATTTAAAGTAAATACTTTTACTCATATTTTAGAAGGTTATAAAGTAGCCGATAAAATGAAAGCACATGGCGTGAACGCAAGTACTTTTGCTGATTGGTGGGCTTATAAGTATGAGGTAATTGAAGCAATTCCTTTTAATGCTGCAATAATGCATAAAGTAGGAGTAAATGTGGCTATAAATAGCGATGATGCAGAAATGGGTAGACGACTAAACCAAGAAGCTGCTAAGATTATAAAATATGGTAACGTAAGCGAAGAAGATGCTTGGAAAATGGTTACTTTAAATCCAGCAAAAATGTTGCATTTAGATAATAAATTAGGAAGCATAAAAGTAGGCAAAGATGCTGATTTGGTGTTATGGAATTTTAATCCATTAAGTATTTATGCTAAACCTGAAATGACATTTGTAGATGGCATTTGCTACTATAGTATTGCTCAAGATGAAGCATTAAGAATAACAATAAAAACCGAACGCCAACGCTTAATTAATAAAATGATTGCTGCTAAACAAGCAGGCGAAAAAACGGAACATAAAGTTAGTTTTATTGATGAAAATTACCATTGTGAGGATTAAGCTACTTTGACAAAGTTTCATTAGAAAATGGTGTTCTTCTACTTTGTCAAAGTTTTTTTACTTTGACAAAGTTCTATTAGAAAATGGAGAAATAACCCTGTTCGAGTTTTTACCTTTGTCAAAGTTTTTTGCTTTGACAAAGTTTATTCCGCAATTAAAACTCAATGATTAAATTATTGATTTTTTTTTCGTTTTGGCTTTGATTATGAAAAATTTTAAAATCGGCTGTATTTCCAAACCATTCTATTGCTTCATTCCTTTTTAGTTTGGTACTTGCATTACTTAACAGTGTAAGATATGATGAATGAGGATAATCTCTAAAATCACTAACAAAACCGTGCTTTTGTGGGTTATAATGAATATACCAAATAAGGTTTGTAAAATATAATTCACTTTTTACTTCTATTCGCTTAAAAGGTGTTTCAAACAAAGAACCTGTTCGGTTTGTAGCAATATTTATACTTTGCGTATAACTACTAAAAAGTTTAGCAAACTGTTTACTTACAATAAAATCGGGATTATGTAAACCTTGTTTTGTTTCTTTATTTCTACTTTGTTCATTATAAAAATTATTTAAAGTATCAATGTCTTTTACCCTTATTAATAAATGAAAGTGGTTTTTCAATAAACAGTAAGCATAAGTTTCTACTATTGGTTCAAGGTAAGTACTATATTTATTTAAAAAATAATTGTAATTTCGTTCTTGCTTGAATAAATCTTCACCGTTTATTCCTCTATTATAAATATGATAAAAAGTTTCGGGTAATAAAGGTGAATTCAAGTTCATATAATTTTTAAGTTTTGATTATATCAAAAGTAAATAATTATTTTATTTTCTACTTTGAAAATAACTTGGGCTACTTTGTCAAAGTTTTTTTACTTTGACAAAGTTTTTTAGAAATTGGAGTTTTACCTTGTTGGAGTTTTACCTTGTTGGAGTTTTACCTTGTTGGAGTTTTACCTTGTTGGAGT
>JBAXCN010000051.1:0-22743 GCA_037141455.1 Bacteroidota bacterium | reverse complement strand
TGATTGGGGTTTATAAATAAGTGTTGGTTTGGTTTGGTTGGTTTATTTTATTCTACAAAATCCGATAATTATTTAGAAACAATAGTATTGAAATGCGCTTTCTTAGTTTAATATAAGGTTGATGTAAACTCACAACCGAAAGAAAAATGTATGTTGGATTGGTGTAAGACTCTGCTTAGGGTGACAAAAGTTTGTTCACTTATGCTTATTGTAATTGGTAAATTTTTAGCCCTGATAGCGCCAAGTAGCTTTTGAAACGAAGTGGAAAAACTACAGGCAATAGCAGGTAACAGCTCCTAAAAAAATATATCATTGAAAATAATATGAAGATATTATTGCATTAAACAAAAATTTAAATTGAATCATTAAATCAAACAGTTTTTAGTAAATACAGAATAAACTAATTATAAATATGGATTATATTAAGTTTTTATGATAGTTTGAAATATTATAATATTGCTGCATGCATAAAACAATAATAAATAGCGATATAATTAAAAAGAAAATAGCAATATTAGGAAGTACTGGAAGTATAGGTACGCAAGCATTAGAGATAGCTAGAGAACAAAGTGATAGAATGGAAATAGAGGTATTGACTGCTAATAGCAATGCGGATTTGTTAATAAAACAAGCATTAGAATTTAAGCCTAACCATGTTGTAATAGCTGATGAAAGTAAATATTTATATGTAAAAGAAACATTGATAAATGAAGATATAAAGGTATTTGCAGGAAGTAAAGCAATTGCTGAATTGATGGAAATAACATCTGCCGATATAGTTTTAACTGCAATGGTGGGCTACAGCGGACTTTTACCAACGATTAAAGCCATTGAGAATAAAAAGAAAATTGCTTTAGCAAATAAAGAAACTTTAGTAGTTGCAGGTGAATTAATTACAACACTATGTGGGGTACATAAAGTTGATTTGATTCCAGTAGATTCAGAGCATTCGGCTATTTTTCAGTGTTTGGTTGGAGAGGATTTAAATACTTTAGATAAAATAATACTTACTGCATCTGGTGGACCATTTAGAGGAAAGAAACGTGATGATTTATTAGAAATAACCAAGAAAGAAGCTTTAAAACATCCTAATTGGAGTATGGGAGCCAAAATAACAATTGATTCAGCAACATTAATGAACAAAGGTTTGGAAGTAATAGAAGCCAAATGGCTTTTTGGAGTTGATAATGATAAAATTGAAGTAGTGGTTCATCCGCAATCGATTATACACAGTATGGTAGAGTTTAATGATGGAAGTATAAAAGCGCAAATGGGATTACCAGATATGAAATTGCCTATTCATTATGCATTTTTTTACCCTGAAAGAATAAAAACAACTTTTAAACGCATGTCGTTTAAGGAAATAAATAACCTAACATTTGAAGAGCCAGATTTGGAAACTTTTAGAAATTTAGGATTGGCTTACGAAGCCATGAAAATAGGTGGAAATAAAGCTTGTATATTAAATGCAGCAAACGAAATAACTGTTGAAGCGTTTTTACAAGATAAAATTAAGTTTTTGCAAATAGCTGAAATAAATGAAGCAACTATGAACAAAGTAGCGCATATTAAAAAACCGACTTTGAACGACTATATTGATAGTAACAAAGAAGCAAGAGAAGTAGCTCAAAGTTTGATAAAATAATATCAAATAGTTTTTTACTTTTGCAGCCCTCGAAAAAAATTTATAAAGTATTAATTAATAAAGATAAAAACACAACTAAATGCAAACATTCACGATGATAGCGCAAGTACTTGCGGCACTTTCAATTTTAGTATTAATACACGAATTAGGGCATTTTTTAGCCGCTAAATTATTTAAAATTAAAGTAGATAAATTTTATTTGTTTTTTGACTTTTTATTTCCCGTTCCTACTTTATTAAACTTTGCAATATTTAAATTTAAAAGAGGCGATACTGAGTATGGATTAGGTTGGTTTCCGATGGGTGGCTATGTGCAAATAAATGGAATGGTTGATGAAAACATGGGTAACCAAGATTTAACCAAACCGGCTGAGCCATGGGAATTTAGAAGCAAACCAGCATGGCAGCGCATGATTGTAATGCTCGGTGGTATTATATTCAATGTAATTTTAGGGATAATAATTTTTGCGGGAATAAAATATTATTATGGTGAAAAGTTATTGATTAATAATTCAATTAAACATGGAATTGCGCCTAGCGAACTGGCTAAAGAGTTTGGTTTTAAAATGGGAGATAGATTGGAAGCAGTTAATGGTTCAAAAATATTACATATAAATGATGCCTTAAATACTGAATTATTGATGGGTGATAAAGTAAATTATACCGTTAATAGAAACGATAGTTTAATAGCTGTAAACTTACCCGAAGATTTTTTAAAGCGACTTACTAAAAAAAGTAAAGAAGTATTTTTTACACCTAGAATGGAGCTTTATATTGATAAAACGTTTCCTGGTTCTATTGCAGAAAAATCGGGTTTGAAGGCAAATGATAAGCTTATAAAAATTGATACTATTGAATTTGTTTGTTTTGATGAATTTCAACCTTTAATTGCCAAATATGCGGGAAAACAAACGAACTTAACTGTGGTAAGAAATAATGATACTTTAATAATTGGAACAAAAATTGGTTCGGATGGGAAATTAGGCTTTATACCAACTGATGCTAATTGGAAATTTGATACAATAAATTATAGTTTTATTAGTTCTTATCCTGCAGGTATTAAACAAGCTTACGAAACTATAGCAAACCAAATAGCTGGTTGGGGTAAAATATTTAAAGGCGATATTCCTGTTAATAAAGCCATACAAGGACCGATTGGAATAGCTCAATATTTTGGACCAACTTGGGATTGGTTAAATTTTTGGATGCTTACAGCATTAATATCGATGGGATTAGCATTTATGAATTTTTTACCAATTCCTGCACTTGATGGAGGCCATGTAGTTTTATTAATTATAGAAATGATAACAAGAAAGCCAATAAGTATAAAAATTCAAGAAAGGGTGCAAATGGCAGGTACTGTTATACTTTTAAGTTTAATGGTATTAATTTTTGGAAATGATATTGTAAACTTGTTTAAGAAATAATACCGATAGGATATTTTTATTAGTCCAATACAATTATCTAAAACAGCTATTTTACAAGCATTTTATCTATATATTTTGGACCAAAACATAAATAATTTTGGTTTAAATAATCAAAAAAAAATCCCAGTTAAAAACTATATAACTGGGATTTTTTTTGCTTAAATTCAATTAATCAACCTTTGGTTTCTTTATAAAAAACATTCCTAAAATTACTAATAAACCAATATACAAAGTAGCAGATGATGCCAAAGCTATTGTTTGCCCTTTGGCAACTGTAGCTGGTTCAAATTTAAATTCTATATTGTGTTTGCCTTCAGGAACCAACATGGCTCTTAATACATAGTCAGCTCTAAAATGTGGGACTAATTTTCCATCTACATAAGCATTCCAACCTTTGTCGTAAAATACTTCGCTAAATACTGCTAATTGAGCTGCTTTAGTATTGCTTTCGTAGGTTAATTTATTGGGTGCATAAGTTAATAGTTTTATGTAACCCGTAGAATCGTAGTTCATTTTGAATCCAGCTAAATCATTTTCAAAACGCTTGTCAATTACTGCTAATTGTTTTGATTTGAAACCTGTTAAAGCATTTATTTCTTCATCGGCATTGGCTACAATTTTGGTGTTGCTAACAAACCAAGCATTGCCATTTGCAGCAAAATTACGTTGTACAAATTTTTGACCTGTAGAATCACCAACAATGATGTATTTTACATTTAACATATTGAAACATTCCATATTATTTTTACCCAACTGCCATTCAATTAACTCTTGGAATCTGCGCATTTTAGCACCATGGTAACCTCCAATAGTTTTATGGTAATATGAGGTGATGGCATCTTTGTCAAAATCGGTTGTATTGTTATAAACCCTGTAATTAGGGTCTGGATCTTTTAAAATTTCTTCATCAACAGCAGATTTTTCAAACAATGCAGCCGCTTTTTTCTTTTCAAAATCCGAGTCGTTTAAATATCTTTTATCTACTTGCCATAAATCGCCTAAAATTAATAAACCCAAAACAGAAATGAAAACCATTTCTTTTATTTTTTTATTAAAATAAAACCACAAAAGCGCACAAGCAGCAGCTATTAAAGCAAAAGAACGAATGGCATCTGATTGTAAAATACTTTCTCTATCAACAACTAAAGCTTCCACCAATTTAGGATCCATTTTAGCATCGTTTATTCCTGTAAAATTGAAAAACATAGAAGGTAATATTGCAAATAGTAAGCATAAACCAGCAACAGCTCCTCCCCCATATTTTAAACCTTTAATTAAATCGATTTTTGATATTTTGTTGTTCATTAAATCGCGCAATGCCAATAAACCCATTAAAGGAAACAATGCTTGGGTTATGCATAAAATAAATGTAACCGAACGGAATTTATTGTAAAGTGGAAAATAACCGAAAAACAAATCAGTAAGTGGCATGAAATTTTTACCCATTGATAAAAATATTGCCAATAATGAAGCAGCTAAAATCCACCACTTGGCATTTGACTTTACCACAATCATACCAAAAACAAAAAGGAAACAAATAATAGCACCATAATAAACTGGCCCTGCAGTAAAAGGTTGATCGCCCCAGTAAATTGGCATTTGTTTTAAAGTTTGCTTTAAATCGGCTTGGCCATAACCAGCATTTTTTAATAGTTTTGCTGTTTCGCTTTTGGTACTTAATTCTCCATTGCTTGCACCTCCATACACATTTGGTATTAATAAAGTTAATGGTTCACTAATTCCATTGCTCCAAGCCAAAGCATAATCTTTATCTAATCCAGAACTTCCATTGTCAGCGGCTTTTTTGCCATCGGCTGCAATGGTTAATTCGCTTGGTGCACGTAAACTGTATTTGCCATACTCTTCGGTTACTAACAAACCTGTAATATTTGTTCCAACAGCAACTAAAGCTGCAATGGCTAAAAATATTCCACTAAATATTAAGTTTTTAATAGTTCCTTTTTTAATAGCATCAATTAACTCAACAATAACCCAAGCAATAATTACAAAAATTAAATAATAAGTTATTTGTAAATGGTTGGCCGCTAACTGAAACGACAATGCAATGCCTGTTAACAATGCGCCCATAATTCTGTTTTTATGCAAACACATTTGAATACCAGCTATTACTAGTGGCATAAATGCAATGGCATTTCCTTTGGTAATGTGGCCTGCATCGATATTTATAAAATTAAAACTGCTAAAAGCAAATGCCAAAGCCCCAATAATGGCTAGCCAAGCATTTACCTCAAACACCAAAAGCATGATATAAAAACAGATGAACAATAAAAAAACTGTATCGGCTGGATGCTTAAATACTTGTTGAAAGGTGTAATAAATGGTGTTTGTCCAATTACCAGTGTAAGATGCGCCAATTAAATAATTAGGCATTCCACCAAAAATACTGTTTGTCCAGTATGTTCTTTCGCCTGAGGCGGTTTCAAATTTACTTGTTTCTTCGTACGTTGCTCGCCATTGGCTTACATCGTATTGTTTTAATACTTTACCAGCAAAAAATGGTTGAAAGTATATGTACATTGTTATTAAAATTACTCCTATTGCCACAAAATGAGGCAATGCTTTTTTCATAAAATTATTATTCATGTTTGTTTAAAAATTTTGGTCGAATATAAGTTTTTGCAATAGAATTAAAAGAGGAGAAAAATTTTTTTTGTTCCGTTGGCTAAAGCCGAACGGTAATGGATGTTTGTTAATTTTTCCGTTGGCTAATCCCGAAAGCTTTCGGGAGAACGGTAATGGATATATGCTAATTGCCAGTTGCTAGAAGCCAGAAGCTAGAAGCCAAAAGTATGCTAATAACTAATCAATAGCAAAGCGGGTGTAATAGCCTGTTCCGTTGAATACGCGTTTGCGGGGATGGGCTTTACAGTCTTCGCTGCATGCGCCTTCCATTTCATTGGCACAGGTTTCGCACATGTTGAATTGGTCGTTACATTCTACATTGGCGCAATTTAAGTTGCGAGGAGCAGGTTCGCCACAGCGAATACATTTTGAAATAACGGTTGGGTTCACTTCATTTATAGGTACACTAACCCTTCCATCAAACACATAAAGTACACCATCAAAATCTTTTCCGCCTGTTTCTTTGGCGTAACCAATTATTCCATTATGTAATTGATATACATCGCTAAATCCTTCTTTTAGTAATAATGCAGATGCTTTTTCGCACTTTATACCACCAGTGCAACAGGTAATTATTTTTTTGTCTTTATACTTTTCAAGTTCAGCAATTTTTTCGGGAAACTCTCTAAAGTTTTCCATATCGAGTGTTATGGCGTTTTTAAATTTACCCAAACGGGTTTCGTAATTGCTGCGAACATCTAAAATAATTACATCATCTTGGTCTTTTAATTTTAAAAACTCCTCCCCTTTTAAATGTTTGCCAGTTTGTTTGGTGGGGTCAATTATTTCGGGATTACGGAGGCCACTGTGTACTATTTCGGTTTTGTAGCGGCAATGCATGCGCTGAAAAGCATGTGCTGCTACTTCATCTATTTTAAATTCGGTTTTAGCAAAACGAGGGTCAACCACTAAATCGCGCATGTATTGCTCACAAGCATCTCGGGTGCCACTAATTGTGCCGTTTATGCCTTCGTGGGCAATGTATATTCTTCCTTTAATTTTTAGGCTTTTGCAATAAGCCAAATGTTGAGGGGCAAATGTTTCTGCATCATCTATGCGGGTATAATGGTAATAAGCTAATACTAAATAATTTAATTCTTGATTCATAACGAGGCGCAAATATAATTTATTTTAAGTAAGTAAAAATGTTAGCATTGGCAGATTTTTTTTTAAGAAATATCAATTTATAAAACTTTACTTATAAATTTCTAAGACGGGTAAGGCTTTGCTGTTAAAATTCCAAAAGGCTTGGTTTTCGTAACTGGAACCATTATTGGCTTTGGGGCCTTTAAAGCTTACATATTCGGCACCCCAATAGCAAAAACCTAAACCATTTATGGTGTTTTTTGAAATATTAAAAATACTTTGTATATAATCTTTTTGCCCTTGTTCTGTTGCAGAAAACTGAGGTAAAATTTGGCTGCTATCTCCTATAATATTATTTGTCCAATCGTTGTAGCCAAAGGTAAATGGATAAGAAGTTTCGGCAATTAAAATAGGTTTATTAAAGTTTGTGTTTAGGTTATTTAGTTGCATTTGCAAGGTATCTAAACTTTTTCCATGCCACATAGGGTAGTATGAAATACCAATTATATCGTAGTCAACTAATTTTATTTGGTTAAAAAACCAATCGGCATTGATGCACCCAGCATGGTGAATAATTATTTTTGAATTAAAGTTGGTTTCTCTCACTGCTTTAACTCCACTTTTTAATAATACTACCATTTGGTTTATATTATTGGTACTGCCTTCGGGCCATAAAAAACCGTTGTTTATTTCATTTCCAATTTGGATATAATCTGGGTTTATTTCCTCTACAATATTTTTAGTAAAAAAGTAAACACTGTCGTTTAATTGATTTAAGTTGAGGTTGCTCCAATTTGCTGGTTTGGTTTGTGCACCTGGATCTGCCCAAGTATCGGAGTAATGCACTGTAAGCCATACTTTCATTCCCATTTTTTTAACTTCGGCTGCAAATGTTTTTACTTCATTTAAACTGGAATGTGCGTTGGTTGGATTGTTCCAAACCCTTAACCTGATGGTGTTTATACCAGCATTTTTTAAAGTTAAAAGCATGTCTTCCTTTACATTACTGGCATTATAAAACACTAAATTGGTTTCTCTTATTTCGGGTATAAACGAGGCATCAACTCCTTTAATAATAAAATTGTTGGTAGTGTTTGAGTTTAATATTTGTTGTTTGTTACAACTTAAAATTAATATAAATAAAAAATATATAGTGAAATGCTTCAGTTTCATTTGCAAATAAATAGTTAAAAAAGGTGTCTATTTATAACAAATAAAGGCTAAAAGTCTTAATAATTAATTATGCCTACCAATTTTTTTTAGTATTTTTTTGTATTAAAAATTAAAGTATTAAAATGCTTAAAAGAATAAACGAAATATTTAGAACAGATAATAGAATTTTTGGGTTAGACTTAATGCGCTTTATTGCTATAATGTTGGTGGTTATGGCGCACATGCGTTGGATGATAGAAGCATTGCCAAGACCTGTTAAAATGATATTTAGCGGCAGTGGTATTTTGGGTGTTGAGTTGTTTTTTGTACTAAGTGGTTATTTAATTGGAGGTATTTTACTAAAGCAGTTTGAAAAAAATAATAATCAACTCAATTTTGCAATCATTAAGAATTTCTGGATTAGGCGTTGGTTAAGAACTTTGCCTAATTATTACTTAATTTTATTGGTTTACATAGTATTAAATTATAGTGTGCTGCCTGATTCGCTTTGGAGATACTTTTTATTTTTACAAAATATTTGGAACACTCCTCACCCTTTTTTTGAAGAATCGTGGAGTTTATGTATTGAAGAAATTTCTTATTTAATTTCGCCATTAATATTAGCTGGAGTGGCTTATTTATTTAAAAACTCAAATATAAAAAATCAATCTGTATTTTTATTAGTAAGTATCATTTTAATTATAATTGTTACAGGATTAAGGGCATTTTATGCTAATAATTTTTTACCCACCAACTATAACAGGGCTCACGACTTTAGAGAGGTAGGATTAATAAGATTGGATGCTATTTATTATGGTTTTGTGGTTGCTTACATTGCAGCCAACTATCAAAGCTTTTATACAAAAATTGCATTGCCGGCATTTATAATTGGTGTAATTGGTATTTGTACATTAATGTTTTTTCAAAAAAGTATTACCGACAACCAACCTACCGTTTTGATAAATACTTTTTTTACAACTGCATTAAGTATTGCTATTGCATTTATTATTCCTTACTTATCTTTGTTAAAGTCTTTTAAGTATAAAATTGTAGCAAAAATAGTTACAGCAATTTCTATTATATCGTACTCGCTATACTTAATAAATAATGGAGTGGTGGGAAAAATGTTTTGGGATTTGAGTAATAAAGGTGAAGGCTGGTCGGTTACTATGGCAACAAGTATGTACATTTTATATTGGGTAGTAAGTTTAGGTTTATCTACTTTAATATTTGTGTTTTTTGAAAAACCAATGACAGACTTGAGGAATAAATTTAAATAGTACCGAAGTGATATTTGTAATAGACCCATCACGCCTTGCGTGATGGTCTAACAACTATCAAATCGGTATTAATCATTATAAAAAATAGTAAAACTAAAATTTACTTTGATGTAAATTATGGAAATATAAGCTAAAATGTTTCTTACCAATAATTATAAAAATAAAATAAACTATTAATCGTTCAATATTATTATAAAAAAATATGCAACAAAATCAATCATTTTATATTCAACGTGAAACCAATGAACATAATTGGTTTGGCTTAGCAGGAACTTTAATTATACATGGAGCTATATTTTTAGCCTTGTATTTATTTATACTTATACCTCCTAATCCACCATGGGAAGAACAAGGCATGATGATGAGTTTAGGAGAAGAAAACATGGGAGGACCAAGTGAAACCCCAATTGATAATCCGCAACCAAACGAGACTTATACCCCCATAGAAACTCAACCCGCACCTGATGAATTGAGCCAAGAGACGGATGAAGAAGTGGATGTAGTTGCTAAAAAAAATGATGTTAAAACTCCAGAAAAACCAAAAGTAGTTGCACCAATTGAAGCACCAAAAGACAAAGTAGAATTGCCAAGGAAGGCCGATTCGCGTGCTTTATTTAAACGAAAAAGTGGAAATGATGCAAGTGGTAGTGGCGATGGAAATGTACCAGGTAACCAAGGAAGTGCCGATGGCAGCCCTGACGGAAGCCCAGATGGAACAGGCAAAGGATTATCGGGAACAGGAACTGGAATTGATGGACTTGACAAAGATGGAATAAAAATAAATTTAGTAGGAAGAAGGGTTTCGAAAAAACCATCTATTTCAGCAAATTCGAACGATGTGGGGATAGTAGTAGTTAATATTACAGTTGATAGGGCTGGAAATGTTATAAAAGCTGAACCAGGTGCAAGAGGAACCACCACGTTAAATTTAGATAAATTACAAAAAGCAAAAAAAGCCGCATTAGATACTAAGTTTTCGCCAAAGGCAGATGGACCCGAAGAACAATATGGAACAATGACCGTAAACTTTACATTTGAATAAAACTAAAAAAAATCCTGAAAACTTAAAGTTTTCAGGATTTTTTATTTAATCAACTTTTTGTTGCAAACTGTCTTTGGCTTTAGCCATAATATTATGTAACGAAATTTCACTTGGTCTAAAATATGTTTTATTTAAAAGTTCAATTCCTTCTAAAAGTTCAACATATAGTTGCCTTACTAAATCATTTTCTTCAATTTCTTTACTAATATTTAAAGTATCTTCAGGGGAAGTTTCCTTATAAATGTAGTTCAATAAATCATCTTCGGAGTAGTTTTTTTTCATAAATTTTGGTTTTAATGATTCTAAAACGAATATAAAGAATATTTAGTATTTTTAAATTTTATCTTAAAAATTTTAAAACATTTTTTGCTAAAATCCATCTACCTGTTTGGTTGTAATGCTCTGTTGTCCAATCTTGGTCAATAAAATCTTTGCCATTTACTAAATTAAAACTATTTACAACAGTAACACCTTTTTTTGTGTATCTATCAATTAAAAGCTGTTTGTTTTCATTCATTATATTAACCAATTCTTTGCCTACTAAACTATCGGCATATTGCATATTTTCGGCTAATAAATGAAAAACTAAGTTCATTTTTTTTTCATTTGCCAATTCTACTATTTCATCAAAATTTTTAATTCGAGGATTTGAATTAGTATCAATACTAAATGCATAAGTTTTAATATAATGGCAAGCCAAAGTAATTTTTGGACTATCCCATTTTCCATCAGGTAAAAGGTAAGTTCCATTTGCCATGGCATTGTCCCATTGGCGAACAGTTTTATAGGGAAAATTTTTAGGTACATTTAGCTTTTGTTCTGACCAATTTTTTTCATTCATCAAATTCCTAAATTCAACTGATTTGTTATCGTAATAATTAAAAGCCAATTTCAAACGTTTTATAATTGGTAAACTGGGTTCGTAAATAATATCTGCTTGAGATAAATTAGTTTCTACTTGTGAATTAATCCAAGGAGAACCGAAAGAACGAGAGTTTAAAGTTATTATCAAAGTTTTTACTTTTGAATTGGGTTTTATATTTTTAATTAATTGTAAATAACTTCGCGCATGCACCGCACCATGGTCAATAGCACCAACCTTTAATGGTGATAATTCGTCAATCATTTCCGAAATAGCTAATTGGCAAGTATCATTATTTGAAACTGTTCCATTACTCGATTCGGCAAAGTACAACACATCGCAAATATTTTGAAGACTATCAATTTTTTGAAGCATAGTTGCATCTAAGATTTTAATGTCGTTTTTGTAATAATATTTTGTATAAATAAAATTAGCAATTGCTAAGCAGCAAAAGACAATTAATAGAGTTAAGCAAAATTTATAAAATAATTTTTTCATTTTTAAAATTGAAAATAAATGAATTGAAAACTTTGAATACCACTAAATAAAATAATACATAAAAAGAGGGTTGTATAAACTGCCCATCTTATAAAAACATTCAATTCTTTAATATAAAAATCGAATCGACTTTTATAAATAAGTATTTCAAAAAATAAAAATAAAAAAAATAAAAAAGCCGTTTCAAAGTTAACTGTTAATTGATTTTTGGTTATTAACGAATAACTAAAACATTGTTTAAAAACAGCTATTGCTTTATCCACGTTTTCAGCCCTAAATAAAACCCAAATTAAAGTAACTAATAGAAAGGTAATTAAACCACCAAATGCTTTTAAAAACTTATTGGAATTAATATTTATTGGAACAATTTTAAAAAATTGTTTTTCAAGTAAATAAAAAACACCATGTGCCAAACCCCAAATTATAAAAGTATAATTAGCTCCATGCCAAAACCCACTCAAAGCAAAAACCAAAAGAATATTAAATATCCATTTAAACCAATTAACATAGCTGCCACCTAAAGGAAAAAAAACATAATTACGGAACCAAGTAGTTAATGAAATATGCCACCGTTGCCAAAATTGATAGAAGCTATTAGCAAAATAAGGTTGGTTAAAATTATTCATTAATTCAATTCCTAATAACTTGGCTGCGCCAATTGCAATGGTTGAATAGCCATAAAAATCGGCATAAATTTGAACTGAAAAAGCAAACAAAGCTAGCCATGCATATGCAAAATGAAACTGAGTTGGGTTATTATAAAAATCGTTTACTAAAGGAGCAAAATTATCGGCAATACACATTTTTACAAACAAACCGTAAAGTATTAATCTTAAGCCAGATGCAATGTTTTTATATTTAAATTTATGTTTAGTTTTTAATTCGTTACCTAAACGAGCATAAGTTTCAATTGGCCCTGCCACCATTTGAGGAAAAAACAAAACATAATTGGCAAAATAGCCAATGTGTTTTTCGGCTTTTTGATTTCCTTTATAAACTTCGATAGTATAACTTAAAGACTGAAAAGTATGAAAAGAAAGTCCAATGGGAAGTATAATACTTATGTGCTTTATGTTTGGAACAAAATCAATAAAAACATCAACAAAAAAATTATAGTATTTAAAATAGGCCAATAGCCCAATATTACTTACAATACTTAATATAAGCCAAAATAGTTTGAGTTTATTTTCTGATTTTTCAATCAGTAAACCACATATATAATCAATAATAATTATAACATAAAGTATAAGAATATATGGTAAGTAAAAGGCCGAATAAAAATAAGTACTTGCAAAAAAAAGTAAAACCCATCGCCACTTATGTTTTAGTAAATAAAACAATATTGTTACAAAAGGAAAAAATATTAAAAAGTGAATTGAATTAAATAACATATTTTAAATTAAAAGGATTAAAAAGGATAACCAATTCCAAAATTAAAAATACTATTATCCCAATACCAACCTGCTGATTTAGCGTTTTCAATAACCCATCTTTTACCAAAAGCAAATGTAGGGTCGTGAATTGGAATTGCTCCATCTAACCTAAAAATAAATATTCCTAAATTTAAACGAATACCTAATCCAGAACCTATAGCCATTTGGTTATAAAAATCCTTGATATCGAAATTTGCTCCCACTCTGCTGTCTTGTTTTACTGCCCAAACATTTCCAGCATCAGTAAATATTGCTCCTTCTAAAAATTTTTTGTAAATATTAAATCTAAACTCAGCATTTAATTCAATTTTTATATCGCCCGATTTATCAATTTGATTAGTAGTATTAAACACACCAGGACCAATTGAACGAGGCCTAAATGCCCTTAAGCTATTAGCACCTCCGGTAAAAAATCGTTTTTCGAAGGGAATAAAATCTGGTGAATTGCCATAAGGTAAAGCATACCCAAGTGCACACCTGTATACAATAGTATTATTAACATCAAGCCATTGATTAAGTCTAAAATCGACATACGTTTTTATATACTGAAAATAATTTAAACCAAATAATTCAAACTGATTTTTTATGTTTCTCTTTTCATCAGTTACTTTTGGTGCATTTAATAAGTTATTAAACAATGAAACAATATTCCCTGCTAATTCAATTGCATCCCATCTTAAAAAAATATAACTTTTTCCTTTGCTAACCGGTTGACTATTATAAGTAAATCCTAAACGTATATCATTTACTATTAAATTATTAGCAAATACGTTTTGTAAAAAAATGTCTGTTTTACTTTTTAATTCCAAACTATCATCAGTAAAGTCGGTCCTTACAAAACTAAACTCAGGAAATCCAACATAATAACTTATTAATTTTCGGTTTATTTGATATGAAGAACCTAGTGTAAAAACTCGCCTTTCGTATTGAATATTTTTTTCGTAAATAACAGATGAGTTAACAATTGTTTTGGTGTTTGCATTATTAATTTTTCTATCAATTTTATTTAAAAACAAAAGTTGCGGAATTGATATACTTGCCGAAAATGATTGTTCACTACTATTAAAAAATGGAGTTGGATCAATTCCTTCACCTTGTTGTGCCTCAAAACTTGACCTAAACCTAAGTTGCAAAATTTCGGCATTATGAAAAATATTTCTATCGGTAAGTTGAAGTACAGCAGCTAATCCATAATTTCGGTATGAGGCTATATTTACAAAATTTGATTGATCGCTTGTTATTGCTTGAGGTTCTATTGAAATATCGTATTTTTTTTGTTGTTTAAGGTTTATGTAAAAATCTATAACTTGTTGACTATCGTTTTCTATAACTATTGGAATTATAGAAACCATTCTAAAAAGTTGTAAATCGTTTAATCTACTATAAGTTTTTGATAAGTTATTTTGCTGAAAAACATCGCCTGTAGTTAAAAAATTCATTTTAGTTAAAATAGTCGAATTTATTTCACAACCATTAGGTATATATTTAAAACCATCTGCTTGAAAAGTATCTTTTCTATAACTAAAATTTTTAATTGAAGGTTCAACTTCAATAGTAATATTTCTAATTTTAAATACTTTGTACGGCTTTAATTCTTCTTTATTTTTTATGTTTATATCAACGGCTATGTAGTCTTCTGCATAATTAGTGTCAATATTATAATCGATATATTCTTTCGAAAAAGTATAGTATCCATTGTTTCTAAGTAGCGTTAATATTCTATTTTGTTCATTAAGTAAATTTTCTCTTTTTAAACCTCTACCCATTTTAATTTCGCTATCGTCCATTGAAGCATTTATAACTTCAAACATTTTTTTATTGGAACAATTAATATTTAATTTTGCATACTTAAAATGATTATTGAGTTTAATATTATAAGTTACAATTTTTCGTTCTTTTAAAAATTTAGTATCCTTTACTTTATAACTTATTTCGGAATAATAATACCCTTGAGATTTTAAATAATTACGCATAGCTCTCATACTTGTTTCAATCATGGTTGAATCTAATATTACTGGTACTTTTCCTAAATCATCTCTTAAAAACCTTTTAAATTTATTATCGCCTTTTGCAGCATCGCCTAATCTATAAAAAAAAACATTTAACCTTACTAAACCTAAAAATTTAAGTCCAGGTTTTTGTTTTGTTTGGCTTTCTAATTCCGATTGGTGAAAACGACTTTCTGATTTTTCAAAAATTTCTATTTTGTTCTTAACCAATTTAGGCCCTTCACGTTTATTTAATCTACTTATATTGCAAGCATTTAATACTATTATTGAAAATAGAATTATTAACAGGGTTATATTTTTATTTATGCTTAACAAACGTACAATACAATTTTTAAAAAGTTTAAAAAACAAAAGCGTTCGATACTCCGAAGGATTTTTTTTGGCCGAAGGTAGTAAAACTGCTATTGAAATTCTAAATTCAAATTTACACATTGAAGCAATTTATGCTACAAATGAATGGTGCAATATATTCCCTATTTACAAAAACGACACCAAACTATTTATATGCACCGAAAAGGAAATAGAACAAATAAGTTCATTAAAAAGTACACGCGATGTTATTTTACAAATAAAAATAAACTCAATCCAATTTCAAATTAACAAAATAATTGACTCCTTTACTTTGGTTTTAGATGATATACAAGACCCCGGAAACTTAGGAACTATTATTAGAATTGCAGATTGGTATGGAATTAAAAACATTATTTGTTCGGAGCAAACTGCCGATTGCTATAACAATAAATGTGTACAAGCCACTATGGGAAGCATTGCCAGAGTAAATGTATTCTATACTTCATTATTAAATTTTTTTGAACAAAATACATTGCCAGTTTATGGTGCATTTATGGAAGGTGAAAGTGTTTCAACTATTAAAATAGAAAGACCAAGTTTATTAATTATTGGCAATGAAGGCAAAGGAATTGACGAAAATTTGAACACTTTTATAACTAAAAAAATAAGTGTGAATAGAATTGGAAAAGCGGAAAGTTTAAATGCCGCTATTGCAACTGCAATTATTTGTGATAGATTTTTGAATTAATAAATTGTAAAGCAACTAAATTTAAATTATAACTGACTTAATATAAACATTAGAAATATTTTATGAAGAGAATATTTTTTTTTATTTTAATTATTAGTAGCTTTTTAAGATTAAAAGCACAAGAAATAATGGTTACTGGTGGTTTAAATATGCCATTAGCTCCGTATTCTACCAAAGATATTTTAGACAGTAAAAACGGTAGGGCATTAAATGGTTACAATTTTAAAATTGATTATGTTTTTTTGAAACAAACAAAATTAAATTTTAGCTTAAATGCCCTTTATTTTTCAAACCAATATGATATTGAAAGCATAGAAGATCAATACAATACTGTTTTTGCTTCGAAGTCAAAGTTCCTTTCAATAAAACCATATACAGGAATTGGTTTTGGAGGCAGTGTATTATATTATTTTACTCCATTAAAAAATAAAATTAAAGGTTTTTCAAAAATTACTTTAGGTCAACTTTTTGTTAACTCGCCCGAATATTCAAAAACCGATAGTTTAGAATATATTAAATTTTTAAGTTTAAACTCAAGTAATATTTTTTGTAACTTAGGTGCTGGTGTTGATATTGGCATTAATTCAAACCTTTCTATAATAGCTTATGCTGAATATTTTTTTAGTAAAGTAGATTTTGGAAGTACTAAAGCAAGCAATGCGGCTGGACAAATAGCTACTTTGCCATCATCAAAAATTAACGAACAAGAGTTTGGAATGTTAAATTTTAATATAGGATTGAGTTATAAGTTTTACTCTGATAATTTTAAACCAGTTAAAAAAGTAATTACTCCCTTATTCGACTAATTCATTAATATTTCTATCAATTTCTGCATTCCATCACTCGCTTTTGCTTCTATAAAATGAATGTTTTTATTTCTATCTACTGGTACTTTCTTAGGGTCAATAACATATAAAGGTTTGGTAATGCTTAAATATTTTAATAATCCTGCTGCAGGATACACTTGCAAACTTGTTCCAATAACCAACATTAAATCGGCTTGCTGAACCATTTTAGTTGCAGGTTCAATGTTAGGAACTGCTTCGCCAAACCAAACAATATTGGGTCTAAGTTGAAAGCCAAACTCACACCTTTCGCCCATTTTCATTTCCCAGCCGTTAATTTCATACAATAAATTATCATCGTATGTACTTTTGGCATGCGTAATAATGCCATGTAAATGCAATATATTTTTACTTCCTGCTCGTTCATGCAAATTATCAACGTTTTGAGTAATTATTTGAACATCGAATTTATTTTCTAATTGTTTTAATAAATAATGTGCTTGATTAGGTTCGGCTTCTAAAACATTTTTTCTGCGCATGTTGTAAAAATCTAACACCATTTGCATATCGGCTTGCCAAGCAGCAAAAGTAGCCACATCTTCTACCCTATAGCCTTCCCAAAGTCCATCGCTGTCTCTAAAAGTTTTCAAACCACTTTCGGCACTAATGCCAGCACCACTTAATACTACAAGTTTTTGTTTCATTGAATAGGAAATTTAAAGATTGAAAAATTAAAAAATTAAAAGATTACAAAGATTGCAAAAATTATAAAGATTACAATCCCGATGAATCGCATTGGCGTCAACATAATTTATGGTTTTTTCTTCTAAACAAACATCAACATTGAAGTTCCATAGGAACGAAACATTTTGTAACAACGGGTTTTAACCCGTTGAAAAATGAACGCAACCTGCTTTACAAAAATCCCAAAACATTTGCGCAAAGCCTTCGGCTTTGCGCAAATGTTTTGGGATTTTTGGTGTTTTTATCCATACTTTACACCACCAGTTTCACTGGTGGCTATTGATATTAAACTCCTCTGGAGTTTTCCTTAGCTTGACGCGTATGCAATGAATCGAGAAAGATTATAAAATTAGGCTGGTTTATAAAAATTACTTTTTAGTTTAATAGTGTTACATTTCCTATTAGGCTTACTTGTTTTTTATTGGTACCAATCAAATTATCAATCAAATCTGCCTCAAATTGATAAACATTCACATCGTTTGATTGCATTACTATCTAATCAACCAACTCAGATTCTACTAAAAACAAAGGTGAATCAATTCCTTGGTTAACTAATTTTCCACGTATTTTAAATTTTGAAAGACCTGTCAAATTAGAGTTCTCTATAAAATCGTAACATTCATCATTAGAAAAATAAATAATTAATTCACGTATTCTATTATTAAAAAAAATTAAAGTTTCCAAATGTGTATACCCGTCATCATCTTCATTATAATGCCATACGATCTGAAACTTTTCAATTTCGACTTCAAAGTCATAAAAAACTATTTCTGTGTTCCAACAATCTTGGAAAACAGATTCTGATAAACGGTGATATTAAAACCACCAAATAACGTTTCTAAATCATTTAGCACAAGTTTAGTATGTTTCCAAAACCCATTAACTTCATTTTGAGGAGCTTTGTGCATTACTTCACCTTTTATCAATCCAATTTCTCTAACTGGCAAACCTGAGGATGAAAATTCAATAATCCATTCTGTATACTCTCCGTAATATGCTATAAGCAACATTATAACTTCGTGTAAATAAACAAGTAAATCATATAATGGATCAAAGGCTGATTCATCTTCGGTATTGTGATTTTCTGGAATAATTAAATGTAAGTATTTATTCTTCATAAATTAGAGAATATTAGATTAATCTAAAAAATTTAAGGACAAAAAGTTCTTTTTTCGAAAAATCTGTCCAATAAATTTCAACTCCATTTTTCTATTTCAGCTTGAAGTTGAATTGTTTCTGTTAAACGACCATTTAAGGAATCATTTAAAGATTCTTCTATTCTTTTTTTGTATTCTTCAATACTCATTGGCGATAATCCATTGAAATTTTCAGTTTCGGTTATCAATAAATTTTCCAAATGGGTTACAATATTTTCACTTTCTAACTTAAGAAATTCTTGTACAAATAGTATTTTTCGAGTTTGTAAATCCATTTTTTTATTTTTTCAAAAATACAAATAATCTTGAAAATAATTAACTTATAGCATAAAGAATAAAACTAGAAAACTATCCCACAACTATCAACCTTATTTTTACTATAATTGCCTACATGAAAAGACTCTTTACCTTCATAGCCATTTGCTTTACTAGTGCTAGTTTATTGGCCCAAACTTACGAATACCAGAGTGAACAAAACCCATATTATTGGAAAAACCGTACGCCTAATGCCGCTTATTGGCAACAAGATGTGCACTATAAAATAAAAGCAACTTTAAACGATGAAACCGAAATTATTGATGCCAACGAAGAATTAACTTATTACAATAACTCACCCGACACACTGAGTTTTGTGTATTTTCATTTGTATCAAAATGCGTTTATAAAAGGTGCTTATTTAGAAAATTTAAACTTGGCAAATAATTTTAAACAACAGTTTGGAAAATATGAAGCTGCGGGAAAAGGAACTGAAATTGAAAGTATTGTTGTAAATAATAAAACTGTAAAAACAACACTTGATAATTCTGTTATTAAAGTTTATTTAAACGAACCCATTTTACCCAATTCATCTGTAACATTTACTATTAAATTTAAAACTTATTTTGATGGTGGTGGCAACCAACGTAGGCGCATGAAAACCTACAAAGACCGTTGGGGAAACAAGCATTTTAATGGTGTGCATTGGTATCCGCGAATTTGTGTATATGATAGAAAATTTGGTTGGGAAACCGATCAACATTTAGGTAAAGAATTTTATGGCGATTTTGGACAATATGAAGTAGAAATGACTTTGCCAAACAACTATATTATGGATGGAACAGGCGAATTGCAAAACGAAACAGAAGTTTTGCCACCAACATTAAGAGCCAAGCTAGATTTAAAAAACTTTGAGAAAAAACCATGGGAATCGGCACCTGATAGTACTTTAATTCCAAGAAATGGAACTACCAAAACTTGGAAATTTAGGTCGGTAAATACACATGATTTTGCGTGGACCACCTCTCCTACTTATCGCATTGGCGAGGTGCAATTAAAATTGCCTAACGATAATAACCGCATAGTGCGTTGCATTGCATTGGTGCAGGAAAGTCATGCAAGTGGTTGGCAAGATGCAGCACTTTTTTGTGCCAATGTTATTAATGTTTATAACAAAGACATTGGCATTTATGCTTACCCTAAAATGATAGTAGCCGATGCTGCCGATGGAATGGAATACCCAATGATTACTTTAGATGGCGGACGAAGCCCAGGTTATTATGGATTATTTGCTCATGAAATTGGCCACAATTGGTTTTTTGGAATGGTAGGAAATAACGAAACCTACAGAGCCAGTTTAGATGAAGGATTTACTCAATTTTTAACGCATTGGTGTATGAGCAGGTTAACACAAGAAAACCCAACTGTAAATACAAAAAATAAATTTATTAAAAAGTATTACAAACCAATGCCTTTGATGGATCAAAATATATACTATGGTTATATAAGAGATGCTATTAACGATAACGACCCAGCTTTAAATACGCATAGCGATGATTTTAACGGAGCTTTAAATCATGGTGGTGGATATGGAAATGTGTATTATAAAACGGCAACTATGCTTTATAATTTGCAATATGTATTGGGTGAAGAATTATTTTTAAAAGCCATGCAACATTATTTTAACCAATGGAAAATGGCACACCCTTATTTTGAAGATTTTAGGGCAAGTATTATTCAATATACCAAAACCGATTTGAATTGGTTTTTTGACCAATGGTTAGAGACAACTAAGAAGATTGATTATTCAGTTGGTAAGGTTGATAAAGTTGATGGAGTTGATAAGGTTAATGGAGTAACCAATTTTGAGATAGAATTTGAACGTAAAGGACTAATGCAAATGCCTATTGATTTTACTGTTTATACCAAAGATTCAAATTATCAATTTGTAATTCCAAACACTTATTTTGTTAAACAAACTTCGGCTACAGTATTGCCAACTTGGAAAGGTTGGGGCTTATTGAACCAAACATATACTGCTAAAATTTCGTTGCCAACTGGCAGTAAAATTATCAATATTCAAATAGACCCAACTTATAAACTAGCCGATATTAACCAAATGGATAATAGCTTAAAGTGTCCCATTCTATTCACTTTCGACCATCAGTTAATAAACCCAATAGACAGGAAACATTATATTTTAAAATGGAGGCCAGATGTTTGGTATAATAATTACGATGGTGTAAAATTAGGATTACATTTTAATGGCAATTACATGAACCAAAAACATGTATTTAGTTTTACTACTTGGTATAATACTGCAATAGGAACAAATTTTAAAGAAATAAATTATTTAGAAAGTAGCAATATTTCTCCTTTACATTATAACTTAAATTACCGCCATAGAATAGACAAACAACTAGATTTTGATTTTCAATCTAGGGTGTTAGATGGATTGGTGTTAAACAAAATTGGTTTTAATAAAACTATCCACAATACAATATTTAAAATTAACTTTAAAAGTATGCGCAGGAATCAATTGTATTACTTGCCAGCATTCGAAAAAGTAAATATTGGAGGGTTGTCATTTCATCCAATTCTTTCATCGTACAATGCGTGGAACAATACATTGAATTTAGAATTAGATCATAATTATAATAAAGGAATAGGCTCGGGTAAAATAATAGCTGGAATTAGAAGTTCAGCAATTTTATCTGACTTTGATTACGCAAGTATTTATTTAAATATTGTTCAAAACAATAATATTTATAAGTTCGAATTAAAAACACGATTATTTGCCCAATACATGACAGGAACTAATGCTGCGCCAGAAGCACAGTTATTTTTAGCTGGTGCAAATGCTGAAGAAATGGCTGAAAATAAATTTACTCGCTCTGCAGGAGTTTTACCTGCTAGTTTATTTAATTATGGAAATGATTTTAATAATTTTCAAATGGGAGGTGGATTAAATATAAGAGGTTTTGCTGGCTATTTAACACCTATAAGAAACGGCTTGAATCAATACTTTTTATATAAAGGAAATTCTGGGGCAGCGGTTAATTTAGAATTAGACTATGATAAATTTTTCAATATTCCAGCTAAAGGGTTGCTTAAAAACTTTCATTTAGATAGTTACTTATTTTTAGATGCAGGAATTTTAGAAGCCAATAATCCCAATATTTCGGAAAACACTTTACAAATAGATAAAATTAATATTAATACCCCTTTACTTTTAAGTGCTGGACCTGGTTTTGCTTTAACAATAAAACGTTGGAGTTATTTTGATGGTATAAAACCATTAACTATTCGATTTGATATGCCATTATATATAAGCAATGCTCCTGATGTAGATAATGAAAATATAAAATTTAGGTGGCAATTAGGAATTAATCGCAGTTTTTAATTTATTTGAATTGTTAAACGAAACAAAATTATGAGCATAGGAACAGAATTTAAAGAATTTGCCATGAAAGGCAGCGTTGTCGACTTAGCAGTCGGTGTAGTAATTGGAGCAGCATTTGGTAAAATTGTTGACTCGTTAGTAAACGACATCATTATGCCTATTGTAGGTATTTTAATTGGAGGTTACGACTTTAGTAAATTATCAGTAAAAGTAGGTGAAGCCGAAATTAAGTATGGAAATTTTATTCAAACTACATTGAACTTTGTAATTATTGCATTTGTTTT
>JBAXCN010000050.1:0-22867 GCA_037141455.1 Bacteroidota bacterium | reverse complement strand
TTTTGGGTGTTCGCCTACAATGGCTTTTCTGTCTTTAGTAGTTGGTCTAATATTGGCTTCGTGTTTTATTATTTTGTAGGGTAATTTTAGCAAATCGTTTAGTTTTTCTTCTAAAAATGTTTTGCCTTCTTCTGAAGTATTTTCTGTTAAATCGTTCCACTCGTAAGTTGCACCCACTTTATAAAAATCATCGTAAAGATTAACTAAGTAAATTCCTTTTTTAATCATTTTCTCTTTGCTTAATCCTGCACATTTAATTGTAAAAACTTCGCCTTTGCATAACACAAAAGGCAAGTAATTAAAGTATGGATTATTATTATTTTTATAACCTTCACAAAAAATTACATGTTTTGCTTTTATATTTTTATACTGCCAATAATTATCAATTTGTTTCAATTCATTGTAGTCAAAATTTTCATTTAGCAAACAATTATTGTTCACCAATAATTCATGCATTTTTTCAACCAATAACTTGGTGTAAACCCATCCTGTTTCTTTTATTTCAAAAGCCCCATAACCATCGTTTAAATTTGGTTCTTTGGTTGGAAATAAGTTTACATGTTGTGCAAAATCTTCATTATCCATGCGGGTTGATAAATCGTTTTGTTCCTTTATACTTCCAAACAATTGATAAATATTTTGCTTAAATAACAACTTACAATTCAATAATATTTCCAATTCGGTATAAGCATTAAAAGTATCTGCTAACAACGCATCAGCATTCCAACTTTTAACCATGCGCTTGCCGCTTATTGGGTTAAACATTCCCGCAGCCACCTTGCTACTTGTACTTTCTCGGTATTCATCTATTACCAAAAAACTTTCGTTGGCTTTCAATAACTCATGCGCCATTAAAGTCCCCGCCAAGCCTTGCCCTATAATTATGTAGTTGGTTTCCATTTTTTTTGCTGCTAGCTTCTGGCCTCTAGCCTCTGGCTATTTGTTATTGTATGTATAAAGTTAAATAATTTTGTTAAAATTTAACAGCAAGCTAGCCGCCAGAAGCCAGCAGCTTTCTTCCTCGCAACATATGCCTTTTCTTGGGTGGACCATCTAGTTTTTCAACTGTTAAGCCTACATGCTGCATGGCTCTTTTTACATCGCCTTTGGAAGTATAAGTCACTAAAATACCATTATTTGAAAGTAAAAGATATAGTTTTTCAAAAATAGCAATTTCCCATAATTCCGCTTGTTTATTGGGCGCAAAAGCATCCATATATATTACATGTATATTATTTTGCAAAAATTCTCCTTCAAAATTTTCTAACATTTCATGGTACTTTACCAAAGTAAAATTTTCATTTATTACAATTGGCACATTCCATTCTGCTGCATGCATTTGCTTAAAAATAATCTTTTCATGTTCCATCATTCCATCTATATAATTCAATTGTTCAATTATTTGCAAAGGCAATGGAAATGCTTCAATAGCATGGTAAGCAATATTTATATTTAACTTTTGTGCTGCAATAAAAGTAAGTATGGCATTTAATCCAGTACCAAAACCAACTTCAAAAATGTGAACTGTATTTATTTCAGAATTTTGCTCTACAAATGCCTTTAAACCTTTATCAATAAACACATACAAACTTTCTTCAATTGCTCCATTCCTGGAGTGATATGTTTCGTCTAATTCGGCTAAATACAAAGTATGCGAACCATCGGTGGTGGTGTATAATTCTATTTGATTAGATTTGTTGTTCATTATTTCCATTATTATTCAATGCAGGTGAGGACGCCTGCGTTTTCTGATTAGGCGGACTACTTCCCAATCTCCAAAAAAATCATTACAGGCAAATGGTCGCTAAAGCCGCCAAGGTATTTGTTGCCAACAAAAGTTCTTAAAGGACTGCCTTTATATTTTTCATCGGTTTCAAGCATAAAATCTTGTTTATATACTTGTGCCGAACCTTGAACAAATTTTACTTTCGATTTATTGTTTAATAAATTAGCACTTATTATAATTTGATCCAACATACTCCATTCATTTTTATATTTATGGGTACCTTTTCCTTCCATTGCCAAATCTTTTACAGTGTTAAAAAGCATTTTATCTTTGGTTTTACTAGCAGATCCCGTTGCGCCCAATGTTGCAATAACCGACATATTGCTTGGAGTATCATTTAAATCGCCCATTACTATAATATTTGCTTTTGGGTTAATGGCGTAAATTGAATCACAAGTTTTTCGAACAACACTTGCCACAAATACTCTTTTAAATTCACTTTCTTTTTCACCTTCGCGTCTGCTTGGCCAATGGTTTACTATAAAATACAACTTTTGATTGTTTGTTAAAGTTAACTCTGCCAATAATAAATTACGGGTATGGTCGCCATCAATTCCATCGCTAGGAATAGGAATACTTTTTCCTGATGCTATTTTAACCAAACTACTTTTATAAATAAAGGCATTGTCAATTCCTCTTTCGTCTTCCCCCTCAAAAAAAACTAATTTATAAGCCATTTTTTCAAGTTGTTTGTTTTTAGTTAAATCGGTTAAAGCTTCAATGCTTTCCACTTCACACATTCCTAAAAAATCTGCCCCATTATTATTATTCATGCTAGCGATAACTTTAGCCATGTTATCTAGCTTTTTTAAATAGCGTTCGGTATTCCATTTGTATTTTCCATTTGGCAAAAACTCTTCATCGTTTTTTCTGGGATTATCAATGGTATCAAATAAATTTTCTTGATTATAGAAGGCAATACAAGCCTTTTTTTGAGCGAATACATTATTAAAAATAAATAATAAAATGGTACTAAAAATTAATTTCTTCATTGGGCAATTTTAATTTATTGTTTGTTGCTAAGCAATTTAAAACTATTAATATTTATAATGACAAAAAATAGTAATAAGTTTACATAACAATTTTAAATTGCATTGTTATAACTTATATGAAAGGCCACTTATTTACTAAATATATTCCTAATGAAACCAACGGTTCGTTGTTCGATCAGTTGCTTAATTTGTTTTTGCAAATGATGCAATACACCAATGGCGATGTAGCAGAAACCATTGAATGGATGAACGAAGTGGATAGAGAACATAAGTTTACGAATAATGAATATGGCATGGGAAACTTTATACAAGACCTAAAAGACAAAGGTTATGTAAAAGAAAATCCAGCCGAAGGAACACTAAATCCAACAAGTAAAACAAATCAAACTATAAGAAGAAAAAGCTTAGAAGAAGTTTTTGGCAAACTAAAAAAAGGGGGAAGAGGTAACCATAAAACTAAATTTACCGGACAAGGTGATGAAGCAAACAGCGATACACGAAAATTTAACTTTGGCGATTCCATCGATCAAATAGATATAACAGCAAGTTTACACAATGCACAAGTAAACCATGGAATTGAAAGTTTTAACTTAACTGAAGACGATTTAGAAATTAGGGAGCGAGACTACAAAACACAAACCTCTACCGTTTTAATGATTGACATTAGCCATAGCATGATTTTATATGGCGAAGACAGAATTACTCCTGCAAAAAAAGTGGCCATGGCTTTGGCAGAATTAATTAAAACTAAATATCCAAAAGATACTTTAGATATTATAGTTTTTGGAAACGATGCTTGGCCAATAGAAATAAAGGATTTGCCTTACTTGCAAGTTGGACCTTTTCATACCAATACTTATGCTGGATTAGAGTTAGCCATGGATTTATTGCGCAGAAGGAAAAATGCCAACAAACAAATATTTATGATTACTGATGGTAAGCCAACCTGTTTAAAAGAAGGAAATGGATACTATCAAAATAGTTTTGGGTTAGATAGAAAAGTAATTAATAAAACATTGACAATGGCTGCTCAAGCCCGCAGGGTAAATATTCCAATTACAACCTTTATGATTGCTAGTGATCCTTATTTACAAAAATTCGTACGCGAGTTTACTCAAGTAAATAATGGTAAAGCATACTACAGTGGACTAAATGGCTTAGGCGATTTTGTGTTTGAAGACTTTGAACGCGGGAGAAGGAAAGTGGTGAAGTAGCAGCTGGCTTCTGGCCACTAGCAACTAGCTAAAAAACAATATAAAAATTAAACAGTATAACAATTAAACAACAAAAAGCCAGGGGCTAGCTGCCAGCAGCTAGAGGCAACAAATATGAAAGCAACAAACATAGCTCAATTAAAAGCAAGCGGATACAAACCTAAAAGTGTAAAACAGGAAATGCGTGATAACCTAATAGCGTTTTTAAAAGAAGGGAAAAATCCCTTTGAAGGCATACAGGGTTACGATGAAACTGTGTTACCACAATTACAAACCGCCATTTTATCGCAACACAATATTATTTTGTTAGGCTTACGTGGTCAGGCAAAAACACGTATTGCCCGATTAATGTTAAACTTATTAGATGAATATATTCCAGTAGTTGAAGGTTCAGAAATCAACGATGATCCATTAGAACCATTAAGCCGATATGCTATTGATTTAATTGCTGAAAAAGGCAATGAAACACCAGTAATTTGGATGCATCGTGATGACAGATATACTGAAAAGCTAGCAACGCCTGATGTAAGTGTTGCCGATTTAATTGGTGATGTGGATCCTATAAAAGCAGCTACTTTAAAGTTACATTATAACGATGAACGTGTAATACATTTTGGATTAATTCCTCGTAGTCACCGTTGTATTTTTGTTATAAATGAGTTGCCCGATTTACAAGCCCGCATACAAGTTTCATTATTCAATATTTTGCAAGAGGGCGATATGCAAATACGTGGTTTTAAATTGCGATTACCTTTAGATGTACAATTTGTGTTTACTGCAAATCCTGAAGATTATACCAATCGTGGTAGTATTGTTACACCATTAAAAGACAGGATTGATAGCCAAATATTAACTCATTATCCTAAAACTTTAGAAATTTCGAAAACCATTACACAACAAGAAGCAGCAATTAAACCAGAACAAAGAGCAGCAATTACTTCGAACGAGTTATTAAATAACTTAATCGAACAAATAGCCATGGAAGCACGCCAAAGCGAATTGGTTGACCAAAAAAGTGGTGTTTCTGCAAGGTTAACTATTAGTGCAATGGAAAACTTGTATAGTGCGGCCGAACGAAGAATGTTATTGAATGGCGAAAAAAATACCCATTTACGCATTGCCGATTTATTTGCTGTTTTACCAAGTATTACTGGTAAAGTAGAATTGGTGTATGAAGGAGAATTAGAAGGGGCTAATAATGTAGCTCAAAATTTAATTGGCAAAGCAATTAGAACTTTATTTAGTGAGCAATTTGCAAATCCAGAAAAAGTAAAAAAATCTAAGAAACCGAATCCTTATGCGGAGATTATCAATTGGTTTAACGATGGTGAAATGATTAGTATTTTATCGACAGGTTCGAATAAAATTTATGAAACTGAATTGTTAAAAGTTAAAGGATTAAAAGAAATAGTAAAAACTACTTTAGGCAAATGTAGCAAAGCCGATGAATTATTGATGATGGAATTTGTATTGCATGGCCTTTCTGAATTTAGCCAACTAAGCAAACACCAATTGAACAGCGGCTTTGAGTTTAAAGATTTAATGAGCAGCATGTTTAATATGAATGCGAGTAGGGCAGAGGAGGAGTAAAAAGGTAATGATATAAAGCAAATAGAAATATAATTAGAAATGTTTTTTAATTATATTTCTATTTGTAATCCATCAAAAGCCAATTGAATGTTATTTGGTAATTCGTTATTTACTTCTTTATGTAATCCAAGTTGATGGCTTATGTGAGTAAAATATGTTTGTTTGGCATTTAATTCTTGAGCTAAATTCACTGCTTCGTTTAGAGTAAAATGCGAAATGTGGTGTTCTCTTCTTAACGCATTTAATACCAATACTTCACAATCTCTAATTTTATCTTTTACACTTTCATCTATTTTATTGGCATCTGTAATATAAACAAAATTATCTATTTTAAAACCAAGTACAGGCATTTTGTGGTGCCATACTCGAATAGGATTTATTGTTTTTTCAAAAAGTATAAAGGGATGTTCTTTAATAATGTGAATATCCATTTCTGGTACACCAGGATATTTTGGTTCCTCAAAAGCATAAAAAAATTCTCTTTTAATTGCTTTTTCAACTGCAAGTTCACAATATACATCAATAGGCTTTTTCATTTTAAAGTTAAAAGCCCTAATATCGTCTAATCCAGCTAAATGATCTCTGTGAGCATGAGTAAACAGTATTGCTTCACAAGTTTTAATTCCGCTTTGTAACATTTGTTGTCTAAAATCGGGCCCAGTATCAATTACAATATTATTATTGTTGTATTGTATTAAAATTGAAGAGCGCAATCTTTTATCGTTTAAATCGGAAGATTTACAAACAGAACAATCGCATGCTATAATTGGAACTCCTTGAGAGGTGCCAGTTCCAAGAAAAGTAACTTTCATTTATACAATACTTAAAGGATTTTTATTAGCTATTAAAATTATAATAATAGCTCCTACAATAATTCTATACCAGCCAAACATTTTAAACCCATGTTTGGATAGATAAGAAATAAATCCATTGATAGCAATCATAGCAACAATAAATGCAACAATATTTCCAATTGTTAAAAGCATTAATCTTTCTGAATTAAAAAATTCAATTCCTTTATCTTGGTATAAGTCTAGCGATTTTTTTGCAGTTGCTCCAAACATAGTTGGAACGGCTAAGAAAAACGAAAATTCAGCAGCCGTTTTTCTACTTAACTTTTGAGTTAATCCTCCAATGATAGTAGAAGCACTTCTCGAAACACCAGGAACCATAGCAATACATTGAAACAAGCCAATTATAAAAGCATTAATATACGATACTTCTTGTTCTTCAGTATCTGTAAAAGTTTTTTCAGGAATCCATTTATCGATAAAAAGTAAAATTATTCCACCTACTAATAATGAAATAGCAACTACTAAAGGGCTTTCTAATAATTCATCAATTTTATCGCTAAAAATAATTCCAAAAATAGCAGCAGGAGTAAAAGCAACTAAAAGCTTAAAATAAAAATCAAAAGTTTTAAAAAAACGTTTAAAGTATAAAACTACAACTGCTAATATTGCTCCAAGTTGAATGTTTACTGTAAAAAATTTAGTAAAATCATCGGGTGTAATTCCTAGTATTGATGTTGCTAAAATCATATGGCCGGTTGATGAAACTGGCAAATATTCAGTTAAGCCTTCTACTATTGCTATTATAATTGCTTCTAAAATTGTCATAAATGTAAAAAATTTACAAAAAAATAGAAGTTACTTAAACTAAATAACTTCTATTTTTAATGTTTTGTTTATAAAAAATATTAATCTTTTTTTGGTTTCATAATTGCAAATATCTCTACTACAAATCCTATTAAAATAAGAATTGGGGCAACGGTAACTTTTATTGAGTCGTTTAAAATATTCTCTTTACCAGACATTAAAGTAAAACCAATAATGATAATTACAACTCCAATAATCATTAAAATATAATTGTCTTTTCCGAATATAAAATTTCCTGTAGGAGAAGTTGATATAATTTTTTCAGTACCTTTTTTTGAGTTTAAGTTTTTATCAGCCATTTTTTTTATTATAAATATTTATCAATAGTAATAATTTTTTTTCAATTCAACCTAGTACAAATCTTCTATTTTACTTTTTAAGTATTTATTAGTACTTACATAACTACTTACCATACTTACCAAAATGCCTGTAAATAATAATATTATAAATAAAATTACAAATTGATTGGTGTTGTAAAGTACTTCAATTTGTGGAAAATAATTTGGAATTAAATACAAAATTAAAATTAAAATAGTAATAGAAAGTATCCCTCCATATAATCCATTAAAAAAACTTCTAAAAACCAACGGCTTAATTATAAACCAATGAGTTGCGCCAACTAATTGCATACTTTTTATTGAAAAGCGTTTAGTAAAAAGATTTAAGCGAATATTACTATTAATTAATACTAATGAAATAATTACAAAAATTATTGACAAACCTATTAGTATAAGACCAAATGAACCTAAATTATTTACCACATTTTTTGAAATAATTTCGTTATATTTTACTTCTGAAACTTTATAAAAAGTTAATAAAACTTTTTTAAGTTCTTGTATACTTTTTTCTTTAACACTTTCTTGCTTTAAAGTTATTTCAATTGATGAAGGCAAGGGGTTATAACCGGCAAGTTCAACAACATCCTGACCATACTCTTTCGACATTTCATTTGCTGCTTCTTCTTTACTTATAAATTTAACATCTTTAACATCTTTAATTTTTTTTATACTTTCAATGTTAAAATCAATCTCAGTTTTTGAAATGTCTTCGTTTAAAAACACACTCATTACTATATTTTCTTTTATTAATTTATTTAACTGTTTTGATTGAATGTAAATAAGTCCAAACAGTCCGAGCATTAACAAAACCATTGATATACTTATAATTGACGATAGAAATGAAATACGTTTTCTTCTATTTACTTTTTGTAATTGAGTAACCACTTTTTATTTTATTTAATATTACAAATTTAGTTGTTACTTAAATGTAGTTAACTAATTTAATCCACAGTTTTGTTTATGGTGTTGTTAATTCTATTTTTGAGGATTAAATTAATTAATCCATTTTTTTATTTTTAATTAAATTTTAGGAGTAATAGAAAAGTAAAAGCTAATAATGAAAGAATATAATTTTACAGAAATTGAAAAATATTGGCAACAATTTTGGGCTGATAATAAAATATATAAAGTAACTGAAGATACCACTAAACCAAAGTATTATGTTTTAGACATGTTTCCTTACCCAAGTGGAGCAGGGTTACATGTTGGGCATCCGTTAGGATATATTGCAAGCGATATTTATTCGCGTTACAAAACCTTAAAAGGGTTCAATGTTTTGCATCCAATGGGTTATGATAGTTTTGGGTTACCTGCCGAGCAATATGCCATTCAAACAGGCCAACAACCTGAAATTACTACAGAACAAAATATAAACAAATACCGAGAACAGCTTGAAAAGCTTGGTTTTAGTTACGATTGGGATAGAGAAGTTCGAACATCAAATCCAGATTACTACAAATGGACTCAATGGATTTTTATTCAATTATTTAACTCGTGGTATAATCCCAAAACCAATAAAGCTGAACACATAGATACGTTAATTAATATTTTTGAAAACGAAGGTTTTTTTGGCGTTGATGATACAATTTTAACTGGTGGAATTGAACTTGATTTTGGAGCATTTACTCGCGATGAATGGAAAGTTTTTGAAGAGGAAACGAAACATAAAATACTATTGGGTTTTAGGTTGGCTTTTTTAAGCGAAGCATACGTAAATTGGTGTCCTGCATTAGGTACTGTTTTAAGCAACGATGAAATAAAAGATGGTGTAAGCGAAAGAGGAGGATATCCAGTTGAAAGAAAATTAATGAAACAATGGAGTATGCGAATTACTGCTTATGCCGAGCGTTTATTATTGGGATTGGATAATTTAGACTGGACTGAAAGTTTAAAAGAATCGCAACGTAATTGGATTGGAAAATCGCAAGGTGCAAGTTTACATTTTAATGTTCAAGATAGTAATTTAGATATTGAGGTATTTACTACTCGCCCTGATACTATATTTGGTATTAGTTATTTAGCAATAGCTCCAGAACATGATATGTTAATGGACATAGTGCATCCCGATTATGAAAGTAATGTGATGGCTTATGTAGAAATGGCAAAAAACCGCAGTGAACGAGATAGACAAGCTGATATAAAGCGGATTACGGGAGAGTTTACAGGTGCTTATGCCATTCATCCATTTAATGGAAATGAAATACCTATTTGGGTTGCTGATTATGTTTTAGTTGGTTATGGAACTGGAGCTGTAATGGCTGTTCCTGCTCACGATTCGAGAGATTTTGCTTTTGCAAAACATTTCGATTTACCAATTATTCAAGTTATTAAACCTAATAATGAAGAGGCTTTGCAGGCAACATCTATTCAAGAATCTTATGATGGTAAAGAAGGAATATTGTATAACTCAAAGTTTTTAGATGGATTAGAAGTAAAAAAAGCTATAAAACGCGCTATTCACGAAATTGAAAGCCGTGGTTTTGGAAAAGGAAAAACCAATTACCGCTTACGCGATGCTATTTTTGGTAGACAAAGATATTGGGGTGAACCAATTCCAATTTATTATAAAAATAATATACCTTTTGTTTTAAATTACGATGAATTGCCTTTAGAACTTCCCAAAATTGATAAATTCTTACCCACTGAGTCTGGCGAACCACCTTTGGGAAGAGCAAAAGATTGGAAATATAAGGGAGAATATAATTACGAAAATTCAACTATGCCTGGTTGGGCAGGAAGCAGTTGGTATTTTTTACGTTATATGGATAATAAAAACAACAACGAGTTTGTAAGCAAACAAGCAGTAGATTATTGGCAACAAGTTGATTTATATTTAGGAGGCAGTGAACATGCCACTGGACATTTGTTGTACATACGTTTTTGGACTAAATTTTTGTTTGATTTAGGTTTAATTCCATGCGATGAACCAGCTAAAAAGTTGATCAATCAAGGGATGATAACGGGTGTAAGCGAAAAGATATATAAAGTATTTGGAACCCCATCAAATGAAAAATTGGAACACGATTTCATTCAATTTAACTCACCTTTGGAAAATTCAAAGTTGAAACCACATAAAAATATTAAAACATACTTTGTTAGTGCTGATGTTATAAAAAAGCAAGTTTCAGAAAAGTTAGATGATAAGTTTTCATTGTTAAATGTGCCGATTTATTATACCAAAAACTCAGAGTTGAATATTGAAAAATATTTTGAATTTTTATCAACTGATGATAAAGACTCCGCATTTATAGTTGATGAAGATGGTTATTTCTATCAAGGAAATTGGTATAATAATAATGGTATTTTAGAACCTAATGCTGCTAGAAGTTTTTTTACAAAACCGGAAATTGAAAAAATGTCAAAGTCGAAATACAACGTAGTTACTCCAGATGAAATTGTAGCTAATTATGGAGCTGATACTTTGCGTTTGTATGAAATGTTCTTAGGACCGTTGGAGCAAAGTAAACCTTGGAATACCAATGGAATTGAAGGAGTTCACCGATTCTTAAAAAAGTTTTGCCGTTTGTTTTTTGATGTGGAAGGAAATTTAATTGTAAATAAAGAAGATCCAACAAAAGCGGAGTTAAAAATATTACATAAAACTATTAAAAAAGTAACTGACGATATTGAAAACTTTTCGTTTAATACTTCGGTAAGTAATTTCATGATTTGTGTTAACGAGTTAACCGATTTAAAATGTAACAAGCAAAGTATTTTACAAGAATTATTGATTATACTTTCTCCTTACGCTCCACATATAGCTGAGGAATTGTGGAACAAATTAGGAAATAAAGAAAGTATTACAAAAGCAACTTTCCCTATTTTTAATGGAGAATATCTGGTTGAAAACGAGTTTAGTTATCCGATTTCTATAAATGGAAAACACAGAACCAACTTAACTTTTAGTATGGATTTATCAGCATTGGAAATTGAGACTGCCGTTTTAGCCAACGAATTAGTTCAAAAATGGTTAGAGGGTAAAACACCTAAAAAGGTAGTTTTTGTAAAAGGTAAAATAGTAAATTTAGTTACCTAAAATTTTGGGCAACCTAAAGGATCAACTTTTCCATTAAAGTTTATGTATAACGACAATGCATTGTATATGTAACCATTATTAGGTTGCCAATAATTAGTAGTGGCATTGCCAGGTAAATAATTTGAACCACTTAATGTGTAGGTGTTTTCTAAGTATAATGAAAAGTTTTTAGCTAAACGAGTACCAATATTAAAGCCCAATACACCACAAACTGTAGGAGTTGCTTTTGATATTTGTTTACCAGAACTAACAAAAAATTCACCCCTTCCAACACTACTATATGGAATTAAAATTTCATTTGGTAGGTTTATAACGTACATTGTAGAATTATAAAATAAAGCACCTAAACCCAAAACCATATTGAAAGTAAATTTGGATCTTTGTGATAAATTAATATTGTTATTTAAACTTCGCTGATATATGAAAGTAGCTTCATTGATGGTTGAGCCAAAAGCTATTGTATTTCCCGATTTTACATTCCATAATTTCGTAGACAAAGACCTAAATCCAATTTCTCTTTTATCATCTAAAGCATAGTGTATTTGAAAATTCAATCCCGGGTTTATTTCACTTTTATCGTATGTATTTAATGAAATTTTACCATCCATTTGAGGACCAACATACAAACTTGCACCTACACCTCCTCCAAACCTTAATCTATTTCCAAATTGAGCAATACAATTATTTGAAAATGTAAATATGACAATTAATATAAAGCCCAATTTCAGTGTAGATATTTTCATCAATAATTCAAATTTTTTTTATTGGCAATTTAATAATTCTTTTATATTTTTGATATATCGCAAATAAAAAATTAATATTATAAAAATTTAAAATTTAATGTATTGATAGTTAGTTAAATTACAATAATGCAAATAAATTATTCTTTTATCAATATTGATTCTGAACCTCAGTTTAATAATATAAAAAAGAGTATTAATACAATATTAAAAAAAATCTTAAACAATTATTAAATGAGTTTAATATTTTAAATATATATTTCATTCATAAAAAAAAGTAACTAAATTTTTTATACCAACTCTAAATCTTCGTCTAATTGAGGAACTATTATGTCTTTTTCTATTCGTAGGTTATTAATAATAAAAGCTTGCCTATCCATTGTGTTTTTTCCCATGTAATATTCCAAAAGTTTTTGTATTGTAATATCTTGGTTAAGCAAAACAGGTTTTAATCGCATGTCGCTTCCTATAAATAATCCAAACTCATCAGGACTGATTTCTCCTAATCCTTTAAATCGAGTTATTTCTGGTTTGCCTTTTAATTCGGCAATGGCATTTTGTTTTTCGGTCTCACTATAACAATAAATGGTTTTTTGTTTATTTCTTACCCTAAATAAAGGTGTCTCTAAAATGTATAAATGACCGTTTTTAACTAAATCAGGAAAAAATTGCAAAAAGAAAGTCATAATTAATAATCGAATATGCATTCCATCCACATCGGCATCGGTGGCAATTACAATTTGGTTGTAACGCAAGTCATCAATTCCTTCTTCTATATTTAATGCATGTTGAAGTAAGTTAAATTCTTCATTTTCATACACTACTTTTTTTGTTAAGCCATAGCAATTTAATGGTTTTCCGCGCAAACTAAAAACAGCTTGCAATTCAACATTTCTGCTTTTAGTGATGCTTCCACTTGCACTATCGCCCTCGGTTATAAACAAAGTGGTGTTGTATCTTTTATCAGTATTATTATCGTTGTAATGAATTCTACAATCGCGCAGTTTTTTATTGTGTAAATTGGCTTTTTTTGCTCGTTCGTTGGCTATTTTTCTAACACCTGCAATTTCTTTTCTTTCGCGTTCACTTTGTAATATGCGTTTTAAAATTGCATCAGCTGTTTCTTTATTTTTATGTAAATAGTTGTCTAATTCTTTTTTTATATAATCAACTATAAACTGTTTCAAACTTGGTCCGTCAGGATAAATTGCAGTACTACCTAACTTGGTTTTGGTTTGGCTTTCAAAAACAGGCTCTTGTATACGAACACTAATAGCAGCAATGATACTTTGGCGCATATCGCTTAAGTCAAATTCTTTTCCGTAAAATTCTCTTAAAGTTTTGGCATATGCTTCTTTAAAATAATTTAAGTGCGTTCCACCCATTGTGGTATGTTGCCCATTTACAAATGAGTAATATTCTTCTCCATATTGACTTTCATGCGAAAATGCCAATTCAATGTCATCGTTTTTTAAATGTATAATTGGGTAACGCAACTCTTCTTCGCTGGTTTTGCGTTTTAGTAAATCCATTAAACCATTTTTTGAAACATACTTTTCGCCATTAAAATGTATTGTTAATCCAGCATTTAGGTAAGTATAGTTCCAAATTTGGTTAACAATAAACTCAGTTATATACCTAAAGTTTTTAAAAATGGTATTGTCAGCTATAAACTGAATTAACGTTCCATCAGGTTCTAACGAATCAGTTATTTTATGGTCGTTTATTATTAACCCTTTTTCAAATTCAGAGCATTTTGTTTTTCCATCACGGTACGATTGAACTTTAAAATATGAACTTAAAGCATTAACTGCTTTTGTTCCTACACCATTTAACCCCACTGATTTTTTAAAAGCGTTAGAATCGTATTTTCCTCCAGTGTTTATTTTACTAACACAATCGTTTACTTTCCCTAAAGGAATTCCTCTTCCAAAATCGCGAACGGTAACTTTATTGTCTTCTATTTTTACATCAATCTGTCGGCCATTGCCCATTACAAACTCATCTATCGAATTATCAATAACTTCTTTAACCAATACGTAAATACCATCATCTACCGAACTACCATCGCCAAGTTTACCAATATACATTCCTGGGCGTAAGCGTATGTGGTCTCTCCAATCAAGCGATTTTATACTATCATCGTTATATATATTTTGTTCTGCCATTGAATATTATTTTAAACTTTGTTGCAAATTTAATTTTGTTTTTGTGCTTGTGTATTTTTATTTTCAACCAAATACTATCAATTTTTGATGCCTTTAACACTTGTTAAATCTGAAATTGTAATATGTTGTAGACATATTAACAACACAAAGTGCTAAACCTTTTGACAGTAAAATATTATTTTATACTATAAAATATACCTTTGATTTTTCCAAATAAAAAAATTCATGATACAGCAAACTTTAATAATTGATGATGACAAATTATCAATATATTTAACTAAAACAATTTTAGAAAGAACAACTGATTGTAAGCATTTTGAGTCGGCAAATAGTTGCGATGAAGCCATAAATTATATTAAATACTGTATTGAGAAAAACGAAAATTCATTGCCTGATTTAATACTTTTAGATTTAGACATGCCATCGGGAAATGGTTGGGTTTTAGTTGATTTTTTAAAAGAAATAAAATCAAAAATTAAAAAAGAAATCAATATTTTTATGCTTTCTTCTACTTTTGATAAAGGTAATATTATTAAATCAAGGAACTGTGACGTTATTTCCGATTTTATTTCAAAACCATTGATTAGAGAAGATGTTGAATTTATAAAAGAAGCCATTGAAAAAAAGAAAATTGGCGAAGTATACTATAAATAAATACTTTTAAACCTTCAATTATTAATTGAGGGTTTTTTTTATGTTTGTGCATGTTTAAAAAATTAGAAATAATTCAAATTTTTGTTTTAATTATTTTATCTATATATAAAATAAATGCGCAAGATTTGGTTGTTTTAAATAATAATGATAGTTTAAATTGTAAAGTTAAAATTGAAAAAAATACTAATTACATAAAAATATTATATATTGATAGTGGCAATATAAAATCACAATTAATAAGTTATCAACTTGTTAAATCAATAACTAAAGATTTTTATATTTTAAAACCTATTTTCCAAAATTTTTGTAACGATACAATTTTTACTAAAGAAGGAGATTCTATTATTTGTAATATATATGAAGATAAAATTGATTGGTATATTAATTATGAACTTAGCAATAAATCGAAACAAACAATTAATTACAATCAAGTTTTAAAAGTTTATAAATGTAATGAGATTAAAAAACTTAAAACTGTACAACCTCCCAATTTATTATTAAAAGATATTAAAACAAAAATATTTGTTTCACCTAAATATAACCTTGGCTTTTTTGCTAACTCAGCTTTTAAATTGGGTAATTTAAGTGTTGTGGCAGCAAATAACAACAGAGAGCATTTTTTTAAATTAAGATTGAATTTTGGGTTTTTTACTGATTTTCAAATGGTTTTAACCAAGAGTAGAAGATTTTATTTAGGATTTCAAATTGGTTATCATGGTGCTTCAGTATCTTCAAACAATGTAAATTTTCAGGGATTAAATAAGGTTTATTATTTTGGAGAATTAAATTCAAGTATATCATTTATAAATTTTGGTCCAAATATTACCTTTCGATTTAATAAAAATTATAAAATTAACAATTACTCGATTCAGTTTGGAATAAACAGCGTTTTTTATAATGATAAGTTAAATATTTTAAATTATAACTTAAATACAAACGGAAATGGACTTACTCAAAGTTTGAATTTTATGTACGAGAACAATGTAAGTAAAGTGTTAAATTTTAGGTTGGTAACTGGAATTAACGCAGGTGGAATAAATACTCTTAACATAACTGAAAATAGTGCAACTTTCAAAAAAAGTGTAAAAGGTAAAGAGGGAATTGGATTAAGTGGATTTAACTTTGGAATTGGATTGAATTACCTCATAAAATAAATAAATACTAACAGGTATCAATTATTTTACAGAAATTACTTTTGTATAAAAAGTATATTAAAGCTAAATTGCGCCCACTCAATTTTAAAACTTAAGAAACTAAAAACTTTAAATTAAAATATGGCTTTCGACATAGAAATGATTAAAGCAGTTTACTCCAAAATGGAAGAACGTATTGCTGCAGCCCGCAAGGTGGTTAACAAACCTTTAACTTTAACTGAAAAAATATTATACAGCCACTTAACTCAAGGTAGCGCAACTAACAGTTACGAAAGAGGTAAAAGTTATGTAGATTTTGGGCCTGACAGAGTTGCCATGCAAGATGCAACTGCTCAAATGGCTTTATTACAGTTTATGCAGTCAGGTCGCCCAAAAGTTGCGGTACCTTCTACAGTTCATTGCGATCACTTAATTACAGCAAAAAACGGAGCAGTTCAAGATTTGGAGTTTGCAACTAAAGAAAGTAAGGAAGTTTTTGATTTTTTAGGTTCTGTTTCTAATAAATACGGAATTGGATTTTGGAAACCAGGTGCAGGTATTATTCATCAAGTAGTATTAGAAAATTATGCATTTCCCGGTGGAATGATGATTGGAACTGATAGCCACACTGTTAACGCTGGTGGCTTAGGAATGATTGCCATTGGAGTGGGTGGAGCTGATGCTTGCGATGTAATGGCTGGCTTACCTTGGGAACTAAAAATGCCTAAATTAATTGGTGTAAAATTAACCGGTAAATTAAACGGTTGGACAGCTCCAAAAGATGTAATTTTAAAAGTAGCGGGTATTTTAACTGTTAAAGGTGGAACCGATGCAGTTGTTGAATATTTTGGCGAAGGTGCAACAAGCATGAGTTGTACAGGTAAAGGAACAATTTGTAATATGGGTGCAGAAATTGGTGCAACCACTTCTACATTCGGTTATGATGATTCAATGGCTCGTTATTTAAAAGCTACTGGTAGAGCTGAAGTTGCTGAATTAGCTGATGCTGTAAAACATCATTTAACTGCCGATCCAGAATGTTATGCAAATCCTGAATTGTATTTCGATCAAGTTATTGAAATTGATTTAAGTACTTTAGAACCTCATGTAAATGGTCCTTTTACTCCTGATTTAGCAACACCAATTTCAAAACTAAAAGAAGCTGCATTGGCAAATGGTTGGCCTACAAAAATTTCCGTTGGATTGTTAGGTTCTTGTACCAATTCTAGCTACGAAGATATTTCAAGAGCAGTAAGTTTGGCCAAGCAAGTTTCGGCAAAAGGTTTAACTGCTAAAGCCGAATATTTAATCAATCCAGGTTCTGAGCAAATTCGTTATACTATTAAACGCGATGGTTTCTTGGATGTATTTAACGAAATTGGAGCTAAAGTTTTTACCAATGCTTGCGGACCTTGCATTGGAATGTGGGATAGAATGGGTGCCGAGAAACAAGAGAAAAATACCATCATTCACTCATTTAATAGAAACTTTGCAAAACGTGCTGATGGCAATCCAAATACTTTTGCATTTGTGGCTTCGCCAGAAATAGTAACTGCGATGGCTATTGCTGGCGATTTAACATTTAATCCATTAACCGATTATTTAACCAACGATAAAGGCGAACAAGTAAAATTAGATGGTCCTTATGGTGATGAATTACCAGTAAATGGATTTGCTGTAGAAGATGCAGGCTTTGTAGCTCCAGCAGCTGATGGAAGTCAAGTAACTGTTGCTGTTTCACCAACTTCTGATCGTTTACAATTATTAGATCCATTTGCAGCTTGGGAAGGCAACGACTTAAAAGGTTTGAAATTATTGATTAAAGCAAAAGGTAAATGTACTACTGATCATATTTCAATGGCTGGTCCATGGTTAAAATACCGCGGACATTTAGATAATATTTCTAACAATATGTTGATTGGTGCAGTTAATTTCTTTAACGAGAAAACTGACAATGTAAAAAATCAATTAACTGGTGAATATGCTTCAGTTCCTAAAGTTCAACGCGAATACAAAGCACAAGGGATTGGTAGTATTGTAATTGGAGATGAAAATTATGGAGAAGGTAGTAGCCGCGAACACGCAGCTATGGAGCCTCGTCATTTAGGTGTTCGTGCAGTATTGGTAAAATCGTTTGCTCGTATTCATGAAACCAACCTTAAAAAACAAGGTATGTTGGCTTTAACTTTTGCTAATAAAGAAGATTACAACAAAATTTTAGAAGATGATGTAATAGATATTATTGGTTTAGCAAGCTTTACTCCTGGTAAACAATTAGAATTAGTTTTAAACCACAAAGATGGTTCAAGCGAAACAATAGCAGTAAACCATACCTACAACGAGCAACAAATAGAATGGTTTAAAGCAGGTGGTGCTTTAAATATTATTAGAGCCAGCGTTGGGAAATAGTTGTCAGTTGATGGTTGTCAGTTGATGGTTGTCAGTTGATAGACCATAGTGGAGACGTTAAATAAAATAATAAAAAACAGCAATCAATTTTAATTTGGTTGCTGTTTTTTTTATGTTTAAAAATTTTATTAAAAGATCAGGAATAAGGTATTATTAATCAATTGAATTTTAATAGTTTATTAAACTAATTTTCAACTTGAAATGGATTGCTAAATTTAGGATCCGAAATCATTTTATAATCGGTTAAAGTATTTAAAAATGCAATCAAAGCTTTTTTATCTTGCTCGGTATAATTAAACTTTTTCGCAATTACTTTATTGCTACCAAATGTTAAATCTTGATCTATTAGTTCCCAACTTAAATTTTTATGGTTTTTAATTCCTTCGCTATAATGGTTAAGTACTTCATTTAGTGTAGCAAATCTTCCATCGTGCATGTATGGCGCTGTTAAAGCTATATTACGCAAACTTGGTACTTTAAAATTGCCCTCTTGTCCTGTTTCAAAAGGCTCAAATCCACCTCTTCTTTTTGTTAAATCTATTTCACTCATACCTTTGTCTTTATAGTTTAAATCCAAACCAATATTGGCCCAGTTGTTCCACCCTTTTTGAAAATTTACTTGTGGGTTGTGGCAGTTTATACATCCATCTTTTACAAATAGTTGCTTGCCATGGTTTTCTTCCGCAGTAAAATTGGGAAAATTATCTGTAATATTGTTTCGGTTAAAATTAAATTCTTTATCAAACTTACTATTGACCGATTTAATGGCTTGTAAAAATGAAGATAAAGAATTGGCTACATTTTCTACTGTCAATCCTTCAGGATAAGTTTCGGTAAATAGTTTTTGGTATTGAGGATTTTGAGTTAATTTTTTGCAAATTACATTGATATCAGTAAAGCCCATTTCAATATGGTTAGATATTGGTTTAAGCACCATATCTTTTAAATTTGTTTCTCTTAAATCCCAAAAAAATCCATCTTGATTAGCATTTAAATTATTAAAAGCCATGCTGTTTCTTTCAGTCATTTCGGATTTAAAACCTATAGAAAATTGCTTGCCATCAGCAAATGCATTTTCTTGAAAATGGCAGCTTGCACAAGCTATATTATTAGTAGCTGAAAGGTTTTTATCGTAAAACAAAGCCCTACCTATGGTTGCTTGTTTATTTAACGTAACACTTCCTAGGTAATACTCATCAACTTTTTCAGGCAAAACTAATTTTTCGCCTTTCAGTTGAACATTTTCTAATCCTTTTTTGCACGATTGTACAAACCACAAGCTAACAACCGTTAGCGCTACTAATACATAAATACTTTTTTTCATAATTATTAAATTTTAAAACAATAAGGTAAAATGTAAAACATTGGGTAATATTAAACTGGTTGTAGTGTTTTTTGAAATACTAGGAGGTTGGTTGTTGCTGTTGTTGCTGCTAAAAGTAGCCGATCTTGACCATGAATCGGTGTAATAGTAACTTGCTTCGGTGCTTAATGCTAAGTATTTATTTAAATTAAATTGCATTCCAAATATAAATCCTGCACCATCCATTAAGGTTGTTCTTTTATTGGTGCTTATAAATTCAGTTCCAGAATTAGTAAATTTTGATTCGGTGTTGTTGGTTGCTTTTTGCGATATGTAGTCAAAACCAGCAAAGGCAGTCCATCTTTTGGTAATCATTTTTTGGTATTCAATGCCAATTCTTATATCTAATGATTCGATAAAAGTGGAATTTGAATTAGTGGCATTTGCATCGGAAAAGTTTGTGTTTGAATAACCACTTCCCAGCCTTAAACCAATTAATGAATTTTTATTGTCAAGTTTTTTTAATGCTTTAAAGTTTATTGAATATGGGCTTGTAGCTATGTTATTATTGCTCCCCGAAAAATTAACAAACTGACGCACAAATGAAATAACATTTATACCCGCTTGAAATTGATAAGGCTTATTTGAAATTTCAATATTATCAGTAGTTTGAGCGGTTATGATATTAGTGAAAATTATAGCTAAAGCTGTAAAAATGTATTTTTTCATGTAATTTATTTTTATAAAAATAATTTTAATAACGGAAAAATCAAAATAATATTTTATTTTAAGAAAAAATTAGTATTAAATTGACATAAGTAAAACAATTCAGCAATACATCAATCCAACAATCAAAGAATCAACATTTCAGAAAATACCAATTCATCAAATCAAAAATTAAATTATAATTGCAAATAACCATATGCAAGGCAGTACATTTTTAAATACAAAAATTGAATTTTTAAAAGGCGTTGGTGCAGCCAAAGCCGAATTACTGCAAAAAGAGTTTAATATTTTTACTTTTAACGATTTACTTTATTATTTTCCTTATCGCCATATTGATAGAAGCAAAATGTATCAAGTAAATCAGTTGGATGATACTATGCAGTTTATTCAGTTAAAAGGTACAATTTCTAATTTTAAAACCATTGGTCAGGGAGCAGGTGCAAGGCTAGTAGCCAATTTTAACGATGGAACAGGCAGTATTGAATTAATATGGTTTCAAGGACAAAAGTGGATAAAAGAGAGTATTTTAGCTGGAAAACAATACGTTATATTTGGAAAACTTACTGAGTTTAATAGGATTTTCAGTATGGTTCATCCAAGTTTGGAAGACCCTTTGCAAGTAGATGAAAAGTTGTATATGAAAATGATGCCTTTATACAACGCAAGCGAAAAGGCAAAAAAACGAGGAATAGACACCAAGTATTTAATGAAATTACTAAATACTTTACTAACTGACTCAAGATTAATATTTGAAGAAAATTTACCGGATTTTATTGTAAAAAAATATAAAGTTTTATCTAGGAAAGAGGCAATGTTACAAATACATTTCCCACACAATTTTCAAATATTAAGCGAAGCAGAAAAACGGTTAAAGTTTGAAGAATTATTTTATAATCAACTACGAATATTAAGATATAAACTAAAACGACATACCATTTACAATGGAATTAAAATATCAAAAATTGGTGATATATTTAATGGGTTTTATAAAAATAATTTACCATTTGAATTAACTGGTGCTCAAAAGCGAGTTTTGAAAGAAATAAGGGCAGATATGGGCAGTGGTAAGCAAATGAATAGGCTTATACAAGGCGATGTAGGAAGTGGAAAAACAGTGGTAGCCTTAATGAGTATGCTTATGGCTATTGACAATGGTTACCAAGCAACATTAATGGCGCCAACCGAAATATTAGCCAACCAACACTATGTAACTATTAAAAGTTTATTGGCCAACTTACCTATTAAAGTTGAGATATTAACTGGTTCAATAACTAAAAAAAATAGAAGACCAATTCACGAAGGTTTAGTAAATGGTGAAATACATATTTTAATTGGGACACATGCATTAATTGAAGATGCAGTGGAGTTTAAAAAATTAGGCATTGCCATTATTGACGAACAACATAGGTTTGGAGTAGAGCAAAGGGCAAAACTGTGGAAAAAAAATGAGCAACCTCCGCATATTTTGGTGATGACTGCAACACCAATTCCTCGTACTTTGGCAATGACTTTGTATGGCGATTTGGATACAAGCATGATTGACGAATTGCCGGCAGGTCGAAAACCTATTAAAACTATTCATAAATATGATAATAATAGACTTGCTGTTTATGGATTTATAAGAAATGAAATAAATAAAGGCAGACAAGTTTATATTGTTTATCCACTTATAGAAGAAAGTGAAAAACTTGATTTTAAAAATTTAACAGAAGGCTATGAAAGTATTTGCAGAGAATTTCCTTTGCCACAATATGCTGTAAGCATGGTGCATGGAAAAATGAAAGCAGCTGAAAAAGATTTTGAAATGCAACGGTTTGTAAAAGGTGAAACCAATATTATGGTGGCAACTACTGTTATTGAAGTAGGAGTAAATGTTCCAAATGCTAGTGTAATGATAATTGAAAGTGCTCAAAAATTTGGATTGTCGCAACTACATCAATTAAGAGGAAGAGTGGGTAGGGGTGCTGACCAAAGTTATTGCATTTTAATGACAGATTATAAAATAAGCGCAGAAGGGAAGTTAAGAATGAAAACTATGGTTGAAACCAATGATGGTTTTAAAATTAGTGAAGTAGATTTGCAATTGCGTGGACCGGGAGATATGGAAGGCACTATGCAAA
>JBAXCN010000049.1:0-23759 GCA_037141455.1 Bacteroidota bacterium | reverse complement strand
TAAGCGTCTAGTTCCCCTGCAATTACATTCATGCTACTCATTGTTAAAATTGCATCAGAAAGCATTGATCCTTTTATCATTTCAGGATAAGCTTGGTATCCTACAAAACAAGGCCTACGAAAATGCAAACGATAAGGTGCTCTTCCTCCATCACTTACCATATAAAAACCAAGTTCACCATTTCCACCTTCTACCGAATGATATACTTCACCAACAGGAACTGTTGCTTCACCCATTACTATTTTAAAATGGAAAATTAAAGCTTCCATGTTATTGTAAACTTCTTGTTTTGGGGGTAAAAAGAAATCAGGTACATCAGCAAAGAATTTACCTTCAGGTAAATTTTCTAATGCTTGTGTAATTATTTTTAAACTTTCTCTAATTTCGTGCTGACGAACCATAAATCTATCATAAGTATCGCCCTGTGTCCCTAACGGAATCATAAAATCAAAATCTTGGTATGAAGAATATGGATTCATTACACGAACGTCATAATCAACACCAGCAGCTCGTAAATTAGGACCAGTAAAGCCATAATTTAAAGCACGTTCAGCCGATATAGGTCCTACATTGATTAATCTATCCATGAAAATCCTATTGCGTTCTAACATACCCGCAAACTCATCAAAATATTTAGGAAAATCATTTAAAAATGCCCTAATTAAACGAATACACTCTGGTGTAAAATCGCATTCCATGCCACCTATTCTTCCAATATTTGTAGTTAATCTTGCTCCACATACTTGCTCAAAAATATCGTAAATTTTTTCGCGCCATTGAAACAAATAAGTAAAACCAGTTAAAGCGCCAGTATCTACTCCAATAACTGCATTACAAACCAAATGATCAGAAATACGGGCTAATTCCATTATTATTACTCGCAAGTAATCAACACGTTTTGGAGTTTCAACACCTAATAGTTTTTCAACGGTCATGTGCCAACCCATGTTATTAATTGGCGAAGAGCAATAATTTAATCTATCGGTAAGAGTAGTTATTTGATAAAATGGTCTGTGTTCAGCAATTTTTTCAAAAGCTCGATGAATGTATCCTATAGTTGAAGTAGCATCGTGAATAATTTCACCATCCATTTTCAATATATTTTGAAACACCCCATGAGTAGCGGGATGAGTTGGACCAAGATTTAAAATGTTATAATCTTCGTCCTTACTTTTTGTATTTAATTCTAATGATTCAATCATTTAGTTTATATTTTTAATTAAAGCACTAATGCCTATCTGCCAAAATAACTATCGTCTTTGTCGGTTCTAGTACCATCTTCAAGTGGATACTCTTTTCTCATTGGAAAATAATCCATTTCGTCAGCATTTAAAATACGTCTTAAATTTGGATGACCAATAAAATTAACACCATAAAAATCAAAAGTTTCGCGCTCTTGCCAATTGGCAGAACTGAATAAAAAAGTAGCAGAATCGATACTTGGATTATCAATAGGCATGAAACATTTAACACGTAAACGCACATTATTTATCAAACTGTGTATGTGGTAAATTACTCCAATTTCTTTTCCAATTTCGTTTGGATAATGAATACCACAAACATCGGTTAAAAACTGCATTTGCAATTCGTTATGATTAAATAAAAACTGAAGTAATTCTTTTATACTATTTTTATCAAATTCAATTGTTAATAATCCATAGGGTTGATATGAACTAATTACTTTTTCACCAAACTGATTGGTAATTTCACTTAAAATATATTCGTTATCTATATTTATCATTATTGTATTCCGTAACTGCCTAACATAGCTTTATATTCAGGAGAATTTCTTCTTTTTAACGATTCGTTTTTAACGATTTCTTGTAACTTTAAAATACCGTCAATTATTTGTTCTGGGCGAGGCGGGCAACCAGGAACATAAACATCAACAGGAATTACTTTATCAATTCCTTGAAGAACAGAATAAGTATCAAAAATTCCACCACTGGAGGCACAAGCACCAATTGCTATTACCCAACGAGGCTCGGCCATTTGCAAATAAACCTGTTTTAATACTGGACCCATTTTTTTAGCTATAGTACCAGCCACTAATAAAACATCGGCTTGGCGTGGAGAAAAACTAATTCGTTCAGAACCAAAACGAGCTAAATCGTAATTTGAACCCATGGTTGCCATAAACTCAATTCCACAACATGAAGTTGCAAATGGTAATGGCCACAAAGAATTTGCTCGCGCTAAACCAATAATTTTATCTAACGATGTTGCTTGAAAACCCGGACCTTCAATACTTGGCGGGCTTTGCGCAATTTTTATATCTGACATTATGCTAATTTTATTTTTTTTATATTCTTAATTGATAAATATTATTCCCATTTTAAAGCTCCACGTTTGATTATGTAAGCAAAACCCAAAAGCAGTGTGCCAATAAAAATTAACATTTCAATAAATCCTGTATTGCCTAATTCTTTAAAGTTTACCGCCCACGGGTACATAAAAATTACTTCCACATCGAACATTACAAATAATATTGCAGTTAAAAAATATTTAATTGAAAAAGGCAATCGAGCATTTCCTTGGCTATCTATCCCACATTCAAAAATGGTTAACTTATCACTGGTTTTTCTTTTGGGACCTAAGTAATGAGTGGCAACCATAGTGGTAGCTACAAAACCAAAACCAACCAAAAATTGAAAAAATATTGCTAAATAATCTACTGATACTGACATTTTATTTTTTTAGATTTGCGAAAATAGTGTGATTTATTATTTATAAAAATTTAAGTATTTTTAATTATTAACATTGTTTAAGAAAAAAAGATTTTATTAACCAATATTCATTTTTGTTTGGTTTAACATTTCAGTCAATACATTTATAACTTTGTCGACCTCCGAAAAAGTATTTTGCTTAGCGAAAGAAAACCTAACAGCAGCTCTATTACCATCAGTTTTTAAAGCTTTTAGCACATGGCTTCCAACATCAGATCCACTGCTACAAGCACTGCCTCCACTAACCGAAATACCTGCAATATCGAGTTTGAATAATAGCATTTCGCCTATAGAACTTGGTGGAAAAGATGCGTTTAAAACGGTATAAAGTGAGTTGCCTTCAGCATCGCCATTAAATTCAATTCCTTGAATATTTTTTTTCAATTGTTCTAACATATAAAACTTCAATGATTTTATATGTTCCATTTCATTATTTAAATTATTGTAAGCAATTTCTAAGGCCTTGGTTAAACCAACAATGCCATATACGTTTTCTGTGCCTCCACGCATGTTTCGCTCTTGTGCTCCTCCAGTTATAAACGGATGAATTTTCGAATTACTACTTATATAAATAAATCCAATACCTTTAGGACCATGAAATTTATGAGCTGCACAAGCTATAAAATGTACTTTCATTTTTTGTACATCAATTGGGTAATGCCCAACAGTTTGAACTGTATCGCTGTGAAATAAAGCATTATATTTTTCACATAACTCCCCTACTTTTTCGGCATCCAACAGGTTTCCTATTTCATTATTGGCATGCATTAAACTTACTAAAGCATTCGGATTATTTTGCAATAAATATTCTAAATTTTCGTAATTTACATGTCCATTTTCAGTTAGTTCAACCAAATGCATATTAACTTTACCATCTTTAGCAAGTTCTTCAACAGTATGAGAAACTGCATGGTGCTCAATAGCAGAACTGATTATATTTTTTATATTAAAATCGGAAATAGTTTTTCTCAAAGCCATGTTATCAGCTTCAGTTCCACCAGAAGTAAAAAATATTTCTCCGGGCGAACAATTTATTATTTTAGCAATTGTTCTTCTGCATTCTTCAATAATTGTTCTAACTGTTCTGCCGTGAGAGTGTGTGCTGCTTGGGTTTCCAAAATCGTTTAACATAACCTGATACATGGTATCGGCTACTTCTTTATCTAACGGAGTAGTTGCAGCATTATCAAAGTAAATTCTTTCCATACTTATAAATATTGAGCGAAAATAATTGTTTAATCAATATTCGCCACATTAAAATTAATGATATTAGTTTAATAGTAATTTATTGTAAAGCTGAATCAATTTGAGCGCTTCAAATTCCCAATTGTATTCATTATGTGCGGCTTGACCACAGCTTAATAAACAATTCTTATAAAATTCTGTGTCTTCAAACAATTTTTCAATTGCTAAAGCTATCTCGTTTGAATTGGCTAAATTAACTGCAATGCCAATTTGATATTTATTTAATACATCGGTATATATTTTACTATTACAAAAAACTGAAGGCAAAGAAATTGAAATATATTCAAAAAACTTACGTTCGTGGCTTACCAACATGCTTTCTGGTTGATTTTTTAAACATATTCCTACTTTGCATTGCATACTTATTTTATATGCGGTATCAAAATCTAAATACCCATAAAAGTGAATTTGATTTTTTACATTTAAATAATTGGGGTTACTTTCAAATCCATTATCCGTTCTGGATCCAAAATAGCCAACACAATGTAAATAGTATATTTTTCCATTATTTTTTAAACTATTTAACGCATTTATTAATACATTTATGTCGTAATACATATCTTTAATCATACCAACATAAAATATGTGATTTCCGGGTAAAATATCTCTGTTACTTACCTTGTATTTTAGCATTTGTTGGTAATCAGCAAAATTTTGAATAACAGTATATTGATTTGGATTTACATGAAAAATGGGTAAAAAAGATGGGTTGGCAACCACTGGAATATAATGCAAGTAATTATTGCTAAATTTTAATAAAGAATCGTAAAACGATGCAATTAATTTGCTTTTTGGAATCCATGGTTTTAATAAAATATCTTGTTTGGTGTTTTCGTGAATATCGTAAATTACTTTTTTCCCTAAAATTGAAAGCAATAAACCAAATGGAAGCATTTCGGCATCGTGAATATGGTAAATATTTGCATCTACTTTTAAAGCCAAATAAAATACTTTAAAAATAGTACCAAATGCACGTTCAATCCTTGTTTTAGGTTTATTAATACCAATAATTTTTACACCATTTTTATTTCCACTAAAATTTCCAATTGCAATTAATGTAACATCAAAATATATAGCGGTGCTAACACATTCCCTATAAAAAACCCTCGTATCAATAATGCTATGTACCGAAGAAAAATGACAGATTTTACTTTTCAACTTATTTTATAATTCAAAAAGCAAAACTAAAAAAAATAATAATTTGAACACTACTTATCGAAAAAAGAAAAATCTTCATACACATTTTTATCATTCAATTTCCATGAAAAATGAATTAATCCATTGCTTATAATAATGTGTTTTGCTTTAAATTGTTGATTGTACAACGACAATTGCAAAGCAGTTTCGGAAGTTAAATGAACTGAAGGTGATTTACATTCAATTAAAATTTCAGCCTCAGCATTTTTATTAAAAACCAAAATATCAAATCTTTTAAATGAACCCAAATAGTTTATTTTCCTTTCTACAGCTATCATCGATTTATTTATTTCTTTCGAATAAATTAAAAAATGTATTAAATGCTGTCTAACCCATTCCTCGGGTGTTAAGCTTACATATTTCCGCCTAATTTCATCAAAAATTTGATGTTTATTTTCTAGTTTTTTTATTTTAAAATGATATGTTGGTAAATTTAAGTTCAAAATTTTATACAAATGTTTACAAAAGAAGTAAAAACCTTCAGAAAAATTTAATTATTTGCAAACATAAATTTATAACGAAGTGGCTGCTGAATTAAACAATCAATATAATAAAATAATGCATGACTTACATGCTAAAAAAATTGCACCAATATATATTTTACATGGTGAAGAAACCTATTTCATTGATTCAATTTGCAATTATATTGAACATAATTTATTAACCGAAAGCGAAAAAGGTTTTAACCAAACTGTGTTTTATGCCAAAGATGTAGAACCAAACCAGGTAATTGAAGCTGCTAAACGATTTCCAATGATGGCAGAAAAACAAGTTATTATTGTAAAAGAAGCACAAGGATTTAAGAAATTAGATGATTTTGAAAAGTATTTAGAAAAGCCTGTACCAAGCACTATTTTAGTTATTTGTTTAAAAGGAAAAAAGTTAGACAAACGAACTAAATTTTATAAAGATGCTACCAAACACGTAACTTTTGAAAGCACTAAATTAAACGATAAAGACCTTCCACATTGGATTAAAAATTATATTCAATCAAAAAAATACTCAATAAACGAAAAATCGGTTCAGCTCATAGCAGATTCGTTAGGCAATGATTTATCGAAAATAGTAAATGAACTTGAAAAGTTATTTATAAATAAAACTGCTGGTAATACTGAAATTACTGATAAAGACATTGAAAATTATATTGGTATTAGCAAAGAGTTTAATGCGTTTGAATTATTAAGTGCCATTTCAGCCAAAAACTCTCATAGGGCTTTTAAAATTGGATATCAATTAGCTAAAAATAAAGACTTTTCAATTATTCCATTTGTAGCACTATTAAATAACATGTTTTCAAAAGGATATTTAATAAAAAAAACCAATACTACCGATAAAGATACTATAGCAAGGGCTTTTGGTTTAAACTATTTTTCTACACCCGATTATTTAAATTTAATAAGAAATTATAGTTTAAACGAAATAGAAAAAACAATTAATATTTGTGCCCAATACGATTTAAAAAGTAAAGGCATTAACTCTGTTTCAATGACTAACCAAGAAATGATGAAAGAAATTTTAATAAAAATTTTATAATAAAAATAAATTTTTATTTGCAATAATGTTAGGTAAATACTAAATATGCATAAATTTTAAAAAAAAATTAACAAATAAATAAAAAAAAAATGAAGAGAATTTTACTATTTGGTTTAACCATTGCTACAGTAAGCGCAATGGCCCAAGCCCCAAAAAAAATCACACTGCCTGCAAATGCAAATGTTGCAGTGCCTGCAAAAATTGTTAAAGATGAGGTTGTAAAACCATCAGTTGTTAGAACAGTAGTTAGTAAAAAAGTTATTGCCACCTCAGGTTCGGTAGGAAAAGGTGCTACTTTTTCTAAATTTACAACTATTGGCCAAACAAGAAATAACCAACAAACTAATGCTTCAATCTACACTCGTGTATATTCATACCCGGGAAATAAAGTTTCTGCTACTTGGACTTCATCTCAAGAAGGACCAGCTGATGGATCAATTTCTAGAGGATCGGGATATAATCATTTTAACGGAACAACTTGGGGTAATTCTGCACAAAGTTCATTACGTGTAGAATCTGAAAGAACAGGATTTCCTTGTTTTGCTTACAGTGCAGGTACAAACGAAGAAGTTATTTTATCGCATATAGTTAAAGCAATTGGCACACCTAATGCTGGTGCAGCAACTGGTTTAATGTTTAACCGTAAAACTGGAATTGGCGCAGGTACTTGGACTGGAACTCCTGTTTTAGATAGCTCAAATATTTTAATACCAGGAGTATTATGGAATAGAAGTGTTATATCAGGAAACTATTTACATGTATTTGCTTCATTTACCGATTCAGGTTCAGCTCAACCTAATAGAATTGTAATTAACGGAATCAGAACTCCACAAGTTTATTCAAGATTTAATTTAACTAATAATACTTGGGAAATTAAGAAAATGTTGTTGCCAGGTTATACTGCTGATAGAATTTATAGTGGCGGTGGTGATAATTATGCAATGGATGCTAAAGGAAATAATGTTGCTATTTTAATAGGAGGTTTATCAGACGATTTACAGTTATACAAATCAAGCGATAATGGAACTAATTGGACAAAAACAATCATTGATTCGTTTCCAGATCCTGCTTTTGATTTTATTAGAACTATTGACACTACTTATGCTAATGATGGAAGTGTTAGTGTAACTTTAGATGGAAATGGAAATGCTCATTGCTTTTGGGCTTTAGGAAGAATGATAAGAACTGCAGGAACTGCTAATGGTTCATATTCTTATTTCCCTGGTCAAAATGAAATTCAATATTGGAGAGAAGGTACTCCTGTTGATAGTATTAAAACTATTGGCGGTTGTCCTGATATAAATGGAAATGGTCAACTAGATTTAGGTACAAATTGGAGAGCAGACGGTACAAGATATTTTAGTAATTCAATGGCTACAATGCCTCATTCAATGAGTTCTGGTGATACAATATTTATGATATTCTCAGGATTTACTGAAGAAGATGTAGATGCAAATGGTAAAAACTTTAGAGATGTATTTTTAACATATTCTATTAATAAAGGAGTTACTTGGTCAGGTATGATTAATTTAACTCAATTTATTGGTTTTAACATAGAGCAAATTTATGCAAGTATATCACCTACAAGTGACGAAAATATTCATTTAGTATTTACTCAAAGTACTTCAATTGGTGCTTACGATGCAACTGACAACCCAGATGCTGGTTTGGTTAATTACGATATTGTTCATTTATCAGTACCTAAAGCTAACATTTTTGATAATACTGTTGGAATAAGTACTATAAAAAATGATGTATTTACTATAGTTAACAACTATCCTAATCCATTTAAGGGTACTACAAATATTGGTGTTCAGTTTAACCAAACCACTAACGCAGTTGTAAAAGTAATAAATGTAACTGGTCAGGAAGTTTTTAATCAATCGTTTGAAAAGATTCCTGCTGGTTTAAATAACTTAGAGTTAAATTTAGGTAATTTACCTGCTGGAGTTTATTTTTATAGCATTGAAGCCAATGGTTTTAAAACTACTGGAAAAATGATTGCTGAATAAATACTCTTTTAAGTTAACCCTTAAAATAAGCCATAAATTTTTTATGGCTTATTTTTTTTGCCAAAAAATACACAAATATCCCAATATGAAACTTTTATTACTATATATAAAAATTTATTTAACACGTTTTCAGTATTTTAATAAAATGGTATTTTTTTTGAAATGTGATTTGTACTTACTTAAACTTAAAATGAAAAAAATACTAAACGCCTTACATTCAAAAATTAAAGACTTAATTTTGATTAAACCAAAACCTTTATTAAAACCTATTTACTTAGTTTTAAGAAAGTAATTACTCCCGAAAATTTAACTTTAAAATAAAAAAAGAAGGCTGTTTTAATAAATTAAAACAGCCTTCGTCTATTATAAAAACAATTTAAGTATTTGTTTAAGTAGCCAAACATTTAATAATTTAAACGTATTTCATTAAATTATTTCTTTTTCTTAGCTGCTGCTTTTTTAGCTGCTACTTTTTTAACTGCTACTTTTTTAACTGCAATCTTTTTTGCTACTTTTTTATTCGCAGCTGCTTTACTATCGCTCGATGGTATTTTAACTAATTTAATACAATCATCAAAAGTTAATGTATTTGCATCGGAACCTTTTGGTAATTTATAATTATCTTTTCCGTAAGCTAAGTATGGTCCCCATCTTCCATTTAGTAATTTCAAATTTTCATCTTCTGCAAAAACTTTTATTAATTTATTTGCATCTTTTAATCGCTTTTCTTCAATTAACCCTATGGCTCTTTCAGAAGTAATACTAAAAACATCATCTGTTTTAGGTATTGTTGTAAAAACACTGTTATGAACTATATAAGGACCAAACCTTCCAATTGCAGCTTTCATTTCCTTTTCTTCATACAGTCCAATTACTCTTGGTAATTTAAATAAATCTATTGCCTCCTCTAAAGTAATAGTTTCAATTAATTGGTTACTTCTCAAACTTGCATATTTAGGTTTTTCAGTATTAGTATCATCAGCATTTTCACCAATTTGAGCATAAGGTCCATATTTACCAACTTTTACTATAACTGTTTTTTTCGATTCAGGGTCAATTCCCAACGTGCGTTCTGCATTTTGCCTTTCAGCATTTGCACTTGTATCAGTTACTTCTTTATGAAATGGAGTATAAAATTTAGATATCATTTTATTCCACACCAACTGACCTCTTGCTATTTTATCGAACTCCTCTTCTACACTGGCAGTAAAACCATAATCCATTATATTTTCAAAATGTTTTGCTAAAAAATCAGTTACAACCATTCCTATATCACTAGGAAAAAGTTTCGACTTTTCGCTTCCATATTTTTCATTTTTTACAGCTCTTTTAATGCTATTATTTTCAAAAAATAATACTGTAAAATTTCTTTCTTTTCCGTCTCTGTCTTCCTTTACAACATACCCTCTTTTTTGAACAGTACCAATAGTTGGTGCATAGGTACTTGGTCTTCCAATTCCTAATTCTTCTAATTTTTTTACTAAACTTGCTTCTGTGTATCGAGGTGCTGGTCTAGTAAATCTTTCAGTTGCATCAATATTAATTAAATTTAAAACTTCTCCTACTTTCAAAGGAGGCAACATTTTACTGTTTTCATCATCACTTTCATCGTCAGTACTTTCTAAATATACCTTTAAAAAACCATCAAATTTTAATACTTCACCAGTTGCAGTAAAAGTTTCAGCCATTGTTGAAATAGATACAGTAGCCAAAGTTCTTTCTATTTGAGCTTTACTCATTTGAGAAGCAATAGCTCGTTTCCAAATCAAATCATATAACCTTTTTTCTTGTGCAGTTCCTTCTATTTCCTGTTTTTCAAAATAAGTAGGCCTAATTGCCTCATGCGCTTCTTGTGCACTATCGCTTTTGGTAGTATACTTTTTGGGACTTGAATATCTTTCGCCATAATTATTCAAAATATTTTCTTTGGCGTTTTGTATTGCTGTTTCACTTAAGTTAACCGAATCGGTTCTCATGTAAGTTATAAATCCGTGTTCATATAATTTTTGAGCAACACTCATAGTGGCAGTTACTCCAAATCCTAGTTTTCTACTTGCCTCTTGCTGTAAAGTTGATGTTGTAAATGGAGCTGCAGGTGATTTTTCAGCAGGTTTTACTTCTAAGTTTTTAATATTGAAAGTGGCATTTTTACATTTTTCTAAAAATGCCATTGCTTCTGCTTCTGTATCAAATCGTTTTGGTAATTCGGCATCCATTTGTTTGCCACCAACATTAAACTTTGCTGTTATTTTAAAAGCAGATGATGAATTAAAATGATTGATTTCTCTTTCTCTTTCTACTATTAGTTTTACTGCTACTGACTGCACCCTGCCAGCAGATAAACTTGGTCTTACTTTTTTCCATAATACTGGACTTAACTCAAAACCTACTAACCTATCTAATACCCTTCTTGCTTGTTGTGCATCAACCAAGTTTTTATCAATTAGTCGCGGATTTTCAACTGCTTTTAAAATAGCAGGTTTTGTAATTTCATGAAAAACAATGCGTTTGGTTTTTTTTATATCTAAACCTAACACTTCGCTTAAATGCCAACTAATGGCCTCTCCTTCACGGTCCTCATCGGAGGCTAACCAAACAGTTTCAGCTGCTTTTGAAAGTTTTATTAATTCAGCAACTACCGCTTTTTTATCATCGCTTACTTCGTAATGTGGTAAAAAATCATTTTTAATATCAATAGCATCATCTCCTTTTGCTAAGTCTCTTATATGACCATAGCAGCTTTTAACTGTATAGTTTTCGCCTAAAAATTTTTCAATTGTTTTGGCTTTTGCCGGTGATTCTACTATTACTAAGTTCTTACTCATTTTTATTAATTATTTTAGCTTTTGTAGCTAAATGAAATTTTATCGCAAAATTGATTTTTTATTTTAAAATACAAGCACCTTGTAAAAATGCTTATTCACATTTGTGTTAAATTAATTTTCAAATTGAAAAAAAATGTTTCATAAAGGGAATAAAAAAAATTAATGATTTATATATATGCCTATAATATAAGAGTTTAAATTAATGGCTTGTATTTAGTAGTTTATTAAAAAAAATAATATATGAAAACTACATTTTTATCAATAAGCGCAATTTTTATTTTTATATTTTATATCATTATCATTTCTGTTTCAATGCTAATAGAGGTGAGCATACTCAGTTACTTATTCTTCCCCAAAGTAATAAAATATTTAAGAGTAAATAAAAAGTTTGAATTTGAAAACAATACAGTTAATATCCTTGAGAGGATTTAATTGGTTTTACCTTTTTCTTTTTTGCTAATCCATTTTTATCTACCTTTACTTTTCCTCCAACATTAGTAAAATCACGACATTTCTTTTTGCTCTTACAGCTAATTAATGTTGTAAAAATAAAAGTAATTAGCAAGCCATAAATAAATAAAATTTTAAACTCTAAAATCCTTTTCATTAGCGTCTTCTTTTCTTAGATGATTTAGCACCTCTATTGTTTTTTTCCTTTTCTTTTTTAAATCGTTCTTGGTTTTTTCTAACAGCTTTTATCATTGCTGTTCCTTCCATTTCCAAGTCTATTTGCCTTTTTATTAAATCAGCCCCTGCTACGGTTACTTTTATAACATCGCCTAGTTGGTATTTTTTTCTGGTCGACCTACCAATAATGCATAAGTTTTTTTCATCAAATTCGTAGTAATCGTCATGAATATTGTTAAGTTTAATTAAACCTTCGCATTTGTATTGGGTTATTTCTACATACATTCCCCAATCGGTAACTCCGCTTATAATTCCCTCAAAAGTTTGGCCTATAAAATCTTTAATGTATTCAACTTGTTTGTATTTTATACTTGCTCTTTCCGCATCGGCAGCTTTTTGTTCCATGCTACTCGATTGCTTACACATTAATTCATAATCATCTTGATTGGCACTTTTTGCCCCATTTAAATAATCAAAAAGTAATCGATGCGCCATTAAATCTGGATACCTTCGAATAGGCGAAGTAAAGTGTGAATAATATTCAAACGCCAACCCATAATGTCCCGCTTTTTTAGTACTATAAATTGCTTTGCTCATGGTTCTAATGGCTTGACTTTGCAATAAATTTTGTTCTGGTTTTCCTTCTACTTCAATCAATAAATTATTCAATGAATTTGAAACTTTACTAGGATTATCTAACATAACTCTATACCCAAAACGAGCAGCAAATGAGCTAAATAATTTTAATTTATCTTCATTAGGACTTTCGTGAACTCTGTAAACGTAAGTGTATTTATTTGTGCCTTTGCCCATTTTTGAAACAAATTCTGCTACTTTTTTATTGGCTAAAAGCATAAATTCTTCAATTAATTTATGAGCATCTTTTCTTATTTTTACATAAATATCAACTGGTTTAAAATTTTCATCTAATTTAAATTTTACTTCTTCGGTTTCAAAACTGATGGCTCCTTTTTTAAACCTTTCCTCGCGCATTTGTTTCGCTAAATCATTTAAAATATTTATTTCATTTGCTAAATCACCTTCTTTGGTTTCAATTCTTTCTTGGGCTTCTTCATAGCTAAATCGCCTTGAGCTGTAAATCATAGTTTTACCAAACCATTCGTCAAGCACTTCGGCTTTATTGTTTATTTTAAATACTGCCGAAAAGGTTAATTTTTCTTCGTTGGGTCTTAAGGAACATAAACCATTTGAAAGCTTTTCGGGCAACATAGGAATTGTTCTATCAACCAAGTAAACAGAAGTTCCTCTGGTCAATGCCTCACTGTCTAAAGCAGAGTTTGGGGTAACATAATGCGATACATCTGCTATGTGAACGCCTATTTCATAATTGCCATCTTTTAGTTCAACAAACGAAATGGCATCATCAAAATCTTTCGCATCTACTGGATCAATAGTAAAAGTAAGCGTTTTTCTAAAATCTCTTCTTTTCTTTATTTCTTCATTGGCAATTTTATCGCTGAATTTATTGGCTTCTTTTTCAACATTTTCTGGAAATTTATTAGAAAAACCAAACTCAGCTACAATGGCATTCATTTCGGTATTGTGATCACCTGGTTTACCTAATATTTCTACTACCTTGCCACTTGGGTTTTCATCGTGTGGCATCCAATGTGTAATTTCAACAATTACTTTTTCACCATTTTTAGCTTTGCCTAAATCATTTTTACCTATAAAAATGTCGGTATACATTCTTCTATCATCAGCTACCAAAAAACCATAATTTGTATTTATTTGTATAGTTCCTACAAATTTTATTTTATCTCTTTTTAATATTTCTACAATTTCACCAGTGGGTCTGTCGTTATTTTTAGCTGATAATAATTGAACTTTTACTAAATCGCCATGAAGCGCAGTATTTAAATTGTCTTTTTGTATAAAAATGTCGTTGCTATCATTGCCACGTTCCATTTCTGTGGGTTTTACATAAGCTCCCCCTCTTTGTGTTATATCAACTATTCCTTCAATAAACGTTGGAATAAAAACTGCGGCATATTTTCCAATTTGTACTTCCTCAATTGAATTGGTTTTTACTAATTGTTTTATTGCCAATAAAATTAAGTCTTTATCTTCAGTGCTTGTAAGTTCTAATTTTGCTGCAATTTGCTTATAGTTTAATAGCTTACGTTGGTTTTGAGCAAAAACTTGTTCAACCATTCTTTTTATTTTATCTATTTGCGCCATACTGTTTTTTGTAAATGCAATATAACACATAAAAAAGGTACATTAGGTTAAATAAAAATTATACAATTGATCAACATTTCATTCAAAGCAAAATTTTTTGGGATAAATTCAATAAAAACAAAATCAATAAATACTATCATTGACTTTAAATCTCAAATCATTAATTTTAAGGCAAATATCAAAAAAAATCAGTTAAACTGGAGGCATCTTCTTTGCTAAAAATGGTAACTAGCCATTAATTAACTTTTTCTATTATATAAAGAGAAGTGCTTTATTATAGATAACATAAAAAGTCATGTTATTACTTAAATACTTACTTGAAAAGTAAAGTTAAACATCAAAATCGTTTCAAATACTCTTGTGTAGTTACTCCAGTTATATTTTTGAATGCAATATTGAATGTATTGTAAGACGTAAAACCTACATAAATAGCAAGCATTTCTACTTTATGGTTATTGAGGTATCCGTTTTCTAGTAATTTGGTAGCATCGTGTATGCGCACAATTTTTTTATAATCAGAAAAGCTCTCGTTGCAATGATATTTGAAAATAAAATTAATATGGCTGATAGGAATATTCAAAGCTGTAGCTATATCATTAAGACTATATTCAGGATTTCTAAAAGCTTGGCTACGAAAAGACAATTCTTCAATTTGATGAAGATATTCCATCAATAATGATTTCATTTTGGGTGCTAATATTTTTTCCCGCTCTATGGTAATTGGGATTACAGTACCCTCTAACAACCAAACATTTTTGAGAACCACCTCCTCAACAGCCGTTTTAATGGTTTTGTTTAAAAAATTATAACCGTAAAGAATTTCAGGGGTAAGAATTAATTTTACAAAAATACTTGCCCAAACCAGTGAAGATATCCAAAGAAAATTATTTCTGTAAATGGGGTTTTTATAAATAAGACTGTTTACAACATTAATAAAAAGCAGCAACACTAAACATACAAATAAAAAAATGGTCCAATTTTTTAATACATCATTTTGTTTTTGAATAACTTTGATTTCGGTTTTACGGTTCCACACATTTTTGTAAAGTAACAGAAATCCCAAAATGGCATAAGTTAAATAGAACAAAATACTCGCTAGGTAAAACAGTTTATGCAACAAATTTATATTAATAGCCTTAATAAAATTGTTAGTAATAATAATACCCCCCAACAAAAAAGGTACAAAAAAATGCAACAAATTCTTTGATTCAAACTTGTTTTCATAAATAATATTATAAAAATAAAGGTAAAAACAAGGCATCATCATTACTGAAAAAACATCTACCATATTTACAAGTCTAGTAAAATAGATTGCAGGATAAGTAACTGAAATTCCATGTAAAAAAAACCTTACTGCATAAACTGCAATAATTATAAATAGGTATTTATTAATAAGTGAGTGCTCCTGCTGTATATTTTTTCCAAAAAGTTTAGCAATACATAAAAACCCAAAGGAGGCTGTTATAAAAAAAATAATGTTGCTGAACATAATCCGAATTATTTAATAAAGTAAGTTTAAAAGTATGGCTGCTATTTTTACAAATATTGAGTGTCAAAAATACCTCAATAACAATAAATTTTTTTAAAAAAAAATTTCTCAAAATGAATGAATCGTATCTCATAACAATTGAAATTGGATATAAAAACAAGGTTTTTTGTTTTTTGCGCATCAAATAAATTTAATTTTTAAAAAATTGAATTCGTTTTTTTAACATACAAAGTAAGTGCTTTTATCACTATCTAATTTTTATGTGTCATTTTACTTTCTCTCCATTTTTGGGCACTTAAAAATAGTGAAATTAAAAAATAATGTCCTAAAATATGTGAATCGTATCTCAAAAACTTTGAAAGCAACCATCATAAATAAAGTTATGATTTCAATATTATTTATTTGCAGTTTAAATTAAAAAAACAACAACCTAAATTTATATTATAACCTTTAAACTAAAAATCTCAAAAAAAATTTAAAATGAAAAATCTACTAAAAAACAAACTACTTCAGTACTTTTTAACGGCCCTTTTATTGGGGCTCTTTTCTGTTCAAGTTGCCCAAGCGCAAGTTCCAAATGCACCTACCAATTTGGTGGTTACGCCAACCGACTCTGGAGGCAAGATACAATTTACAGCCCCATCTAGCATTGGAGGTTCTGCCATTAGCAATTACGAATACTCTACAAATGGAGGTACCAACTGGATAACACCTTCTCCTGCAATAACAGCAAGCCCACTCATTGTAAGCAGTGGTTTAACCAATTGCAACTCATACTCAATAAAAATACGTGCGGTAAATACTTCAGGCAGTGGCTCGGCCTCTGTGGCAGCAAGTTTAACACCAAGGGCATCTGCAAATCCAGGTATTAATTGGGTGAGCAGAACCTCGGCAGCAGATAATAACTGGAGTAGTGTTACCTACGGCAATGGCCTTTTTGTAGCTGTGGCACAAGGAGGCACGGGTAACCGTGTGATGACGAGCCCTGATGGGATTACTTGGACCAGTAGAACCTCGGCAGCGGATAATAATAACTGGAATAGTGTAATCTATGGCAACGGACTGTTTGTGGCGGTGGCAGGTTCTGGCTCGGGTAATCGAGTGATGACTAGCCCTGATGGTATCACCTGGACGAGTAGAACCTCGGCAGCGGATAATGATTGGCAAGGTTTAACATATGGCAATGGCCTATTTGTGGCAGTGGCAACAAGTAGCACAGGCAACCGTGTAATGACGAGCCCTGATGGTATCAATTGGACGATCAGAACCTCGGCAGCGGATAATCAATGGAATAGCGTCACTTACGGCAATGGCATTTTTGTGGCGGTGTCAGGTACAGGCACTGGTAACAGAGTGATGACGAGCACTAATGGAATTACCTGGACCAGTAGAACCCCTGCAGTGGATAATGCTTGGAGAAGCGTTACCTACGGCAATGGTCTTTTTGTGGCGGTGGGAATGTCTGGCACGGGCAACCGAGTAATGACAAGCCCTGATGGGATTACTTGGACGACCAGAAGTTCGGCTTCAGATAATGAATGGTTAGCCGTTACCTACGGCAATGGACTTTTTGTGGCAGTTGCTATTAGTGGCACAAGTAACCGTGTGATGACTAGCCCTGATGGGATTAACTGGACGAGTAGAACCTCAGCAGAGAACAATAGTTGGCAAAGTCTTACCTATAGCAATGGTCTTTTTGTGGCATTGGCAACTACTGGCTCGGGTAACCGTGTGATGACTAGTACTTTTTCTCCAGCAGCCGATGCTCCAGAGATTAGCGCCATCACACCAAGAAATAATGAGGCAAGTGTTGCATTTACACAAACAGTTCCTGTTTTATCTCCTGCAGTTAGCAACTATGAGTATTCTACTGATAATGGCAGCACATGGACAGCACGTAACCCTGCCTCTAATGCTAGTCCGATTATTATAACCGGTCTTACCAATGGAACAGCCTACAACATTAAAATAAGGGCTATTAATCAAGGCGGTACATCTTGTACTTCAAATATGATATCAACAACTCCTGCACTAGGTACGATAGCAGATGCGCCTACCAATTTGGTTGTTACGCCTAGTAACACGGGAGGTACAATACAGTTTACTGCTCCTGCAAACGATGGAGGTTCTGCCATTAGCAATTACCAATACTCTACAGATGGAGGTACCAACTGGATAACACCTTCTCCTGCAATAACAGCAAGCCCACTCATTGTAAGCAGTGGTTTAACCAATTGCAACTCATACTCAATAAAAATACGTGCGGTAAATACTTCAGGCAGTGGCTCGGCCTCTGTGGCAGCAAGTTTAACACCAAGGGCATCTGCAAATCCAGGCATCGTTTGGACTTCAAGAGCCTCAGTGGCAGATCTTAATTGGATTAGTGTGACTTATGGCAACGGTCTTTTTGTGGCAATAGCTCAAACTGGAACTGGCAATAGAGTAATGACCAGCCCTGATGGGATTACTTGGACACAGAGATCCACACCAACAGATAGAAGTTGGATTAGTGTTACCTATGGCAATAATCTTTTTGTGGCAGTTTCAGATGGTGGGGGTTGGGGTGACCGTGTAATGACGAGCTCTGATGGAATTACGTGGACAGCGAGAAACGCGGCAGATGAAAACGTATGGAATAGTGTCACTTACGGTAATGGTCAATATGTTGCGGTAGCAGGAAACGGCTATTGGCGTGTGATGAGGAGTTCTGACGGGATTAACTGGAATGGTGAATTTGCTGCGGCAAATAACGGTTGGGTAAGTGTTACTTATGGTAATGGTCTTTTTGTAGCTGTGAGTGGTAATGGTACAAACCGAGTGATGACGAGCTCTGATGGGATTACGTGGACTTCAAGAACTTCGGCAGCAAATCTTGATTGGAAAAGCGTTACATACGGCAATGGCCTTTTTGTGGCTGTGGCTGTAAGTGGAACTGGTAATCGTGTGATGACAAGTCCTGATGGTATTAACTGGACGAGTAGAACCTCGGCAGCAGATAATGACTGGAAAAGTGTTACTTACGGTAACGGTCTTTTTGTGGCTGTTGCTTATTCTGGTACAGGTAACCGTGTAATGACAAGTCCTGATGGGATTACTTGGACGACCAGAAGTTCGGCTTCGAATAACAACTGGAAGGGCGTTACATTTGGCAACAATATATTTGTGGCAGTATCTGATAATGGTGGTTCGGGCAACCGTGTAATGACAAGTAGCTTTTCTATTGCTGCCGATGCTCCGGTAATAACCGCTGCAACGCTAGGAACTAGTGCTACCGTTAATTTTACACAATCAGCTCCTACATTAGCTCCTGCAATTACCAATTACCAATATTCAACTGACAATGGTACTAACTGGACTGCGGTATCGCCAGCAGCTACTACAAGTCCTTTAACCATAACTGGTTTGTCGGCACAAACAAATTCAATAATGATACGTGCTGTAAATAGTGTAGGTAATTCATGTGCTTCCAATGCATATGCACAATCTGCTCCTTCAATTAATTATGGTGTTGGGGCCAAAACATTTCTTTTAAACTCATCTAATTCTCCATTAACAGTAACAAATAGTGGTGGAACTGTTCAGCCTATTTCTTTACAAGTTACTACTTTTGCTAGGGGTTTTAGTGCACCAACTGGATTGGCAATTGATAGTTCAAATAATTTGTACGTTATAGATAGAGGCAATAGACTAATTAAAAAAATTACTCCAGCTGGAGTAGTAACAACAATTGCTGGCTCTGGATCAAATGGAACATCTGATGATGCAAATCCATTGTTAGCATCATTTAGTACTAATTATGGTATTGCTATTGATCGTTCTTCAAATATTTATGTGACTCAATTTTCAGGCTTATTAAGAAAAATAAACGGAAGTACTGGAGCTGTAACTACTATTGCAAATACAGGTTTGAATCAGGCATTTGGTATAGCTTTAGATTCATCTGGTACAAATGCATTTGTTGCAGCAAATGCGCTTGCTAAAGTTAAACAAGTTACACTTTCAAATGGAGTGGTCTCTGATTATATAAGTACACCTTATCCTACAGGTATGTCTAGAAGTCCATCTGGTTTTATACATATGTCTAGCAATTCAGGAATTCAAAAAATTGTTTCAGGTGTAGCTCAAACAAGCTTGGTTAGTGGCCATCAACATAGAGTTCATGGATTTGATAGCATTGGTAATTTATACTATTTTGATTTGACAAACGAAGTTATTGGAAAAATTACTCCAAGTGGAACAGTTACAACTTTTGCGGGAATTTCAGGTAACCCTGGTTTTGTAAATGGCCCTGCCTTATCTGCTAAATTCAATAATGATCATGGTGGTATTGTTGTTGACGCATCAGGAAATGTTTTTTTAGCAGAGGAACAAAATGGTGTAATTCGTAAGATAGGTTATTCATCATATAGCATTAGCCCTGATTTACCTTCTGGCTTGGTTTTAGACCCATTAACTGGAACAATAAGCGGAACACCAACAGTAGTTTCTTCAGCTACTACGTACACTATTACAGCTTTCAATACTAGTGGAACTTCAACTTCAACTGTTAATATTAGAACAATACCCTTCTCTAGTAATGCCGACTTAAACGCGATGACAATTAGTGCAGGTTCTTTATCACCTAGTTTTTCAAGTAGTACATTAAGTTATACAGCAGGAACGGTAAGTAATGCCACTACAAATGTTACAGTAACTCCTACTAATGCAAATGAATTTGCAACTATTGAAGTTCAAGTGAATAGTGGCAGTTATTCAGTTGTAACTAGTGGATCTCCTTCAAGTTCATTAGCTTTAAATAGTGGAAGTAATACTATAAATGTAAAAGTAACCGCATCAGATGGTACAACTATTAAAATTTACACAATAACTGTTGCAAGAACTCCATTATTAACACCATACCTAAACTCAAACAGAAACGATGTTACTATTTCAAAAATATTAACTGTTGGCGATTCAACTGCTGGTGGATACAAAATGGTTGGTATTCCTGATGGTTTAGGTGCTTTTGATAACAACAATGGTACTTTTACTTTATTAATGAACCATGAAATAAACAGTACGTTAGGTGTAGCAAGAGCACATGGTGGAAAAGGTGCTTTTGTTTCTAAATGGGTTATTAACAAATCTGATTTATCAGTAGTTAGTGGTTCAGATTTAATTAGAACAGCAAAACTTTGGAATAAAGCAACTAATTCTTATGTTTCTTATAATTACGATACTATTATAAACAGATTTAGCCGTTTTTGTTCAGCAGATTTACCTCCAGTAAATTCTTTCCTGAATGGAACTACAGGAACTGCAGAGCGTATTTTCTTAAATGGTGAGGAAAATGGAGTTGAAGGTAGAGCTATGGCTCATATTGCTACCGGACCAAATGCTGGAACAAGTTACGAATTGCCTTATTTGGGTAAATTCTCTTGGGAAAATGCAGTTGCAACGCCAACCAAAGGAACTAAAACAATTGTAGCTGGTATGGATGACGGAACAGGTGGACAAGTTTATTTCTATATCGGAACTAAAACTAAAGTTGGAACTGAAATAGACAAAGCTGGTTTAACAAACGGAAAATTATTTGGAGTAAAAGTAACTGGATTGTCTACTGAATCAAGCTCAAGTATTCCTGCTGCTGGAACTGCATTTACTTTAGTTGATTTAGGGATAGTTAAAGACTCAACAGGTGCTGCTTTAGAAGCTAAAAGTGTTTCAAATGGTGTTACTACTTTTTTACGTCCCGAGGATGGTGCTTGGGATCCAAGAAAACCAACAGATTTCTATTTTGTAACTACTAGTGCTTTTGCCACTCCTAGTCGTTTATGGAAATTAGCATTCAAATCAATTGCTAACCCAGAGCAAGGTGGAACTATTACTGCTATGTTAGATGGAACTGAAGGACAAAAAATGATGGATAACATGGCAATTGATAGTTTTGGAAATATTTTTATTCAAGAAGATGTTGGAAACAATGCGCATGTTGGTAAAACTTGGGTTTATAATATAGAAAACGATAGACTAGTAGAAATAGCACAACACGATACCATGCGTTTTTTAAATGGTGCTACTAATTTTTTAACACAAGACGAAGAAGCTTCTGGAATAATTGATATGAAAAACATACTAGGAAAAGGCAAGTTTTTATTTGTTGACCAAGCTCATTATGCTACCAACACTGAATTAGTAGAAGGTGGTCAATTATTAGCTATGACAATTACTGACTTACCTTTATCTAATGTTGCTATTGTTCAAGATTCAATCGAAATTGGTTCAATTGATTCAAATACTTTAGTAAATGTAACTGCTTCGTTAGTTCCAAATGCTGATACTTACAAATGGACAGTGCCAACAGGAGTTGTAATTGTTTCAGGTCAAGGTACTCGTAACTTAGTAGTTAGGTTTACTAATCCGGTTAAATTCTATAGATTATCTACCCCATTTTTAAATCCTAAAAATATTTTATGCCAAGCTATGAGTGTATTAACAGGAATCAAATCAAATATTGATACCGTTAAAATAACTAAAACTAAACCTGTTTTTGCAATCAATTCTATAATTGGTAATGCAAACAGAGGTTTAACTAATGGTGCTTGGACTTCAACTACTACTGCTGGTTCAACTGGTAATATAGTAAATGTGGTAAGCACTGCTGGTTTAAAAGTTGGTTATTTAGTAAAATTAACTGCTGGTACTGGCAATATTGGCTTAAACAATGTAGTTGATTCAGTTATTAGTGCAACTCAATTCCGTTTAAGAGACACTATGACTATCAATGTTTCTGCAAGTGCTACATTAAAATCATTTATTGTACCTCAAAATACATTTACAGCTTATACTTCGGCTGCTGGTGCTACTAACTTATTAACTTTAGTAACAGTTACTTCTACTACAGGTTTAGCTGAAGGTATGTTATTAAGCAAAACTGCCGGAACTGGAACTTTAAAAGCTGGTACCGTTGTTTCAAAAATTATTGATGCTACTCGTTTTGTTATATCATTAGCGCCTACAGTTAATTTAAGCAACAGCGCAGTTTTAGTTGGAACACCGGTTTTAACTAATATTTGCCCAATTGCAGTTAACAGTGGATTAACTTCGGAGGTAGATTATACAGTAATAGCTACTCCTGTTAACAATGTTGGATACAGATTTACAGTACCTAATGGAGCAAGAATTTCAAGAATTGGTGATTCAACCATTGTTGGATATGATACCGCTATTGCTATATTAAGTGTTTCAACTAAAGCTAATTCAATTGGTGTTGTGTTTGATCCATCATTTGTTTCAGGAACTGTAAGTGCACAACCATATAACAATGTTGGAACTGCTTTAGCTTTCAAAATATCAGTTAAAAATATAAAAGCAGCTATTTATAAAGTAACAAGTACTGCTCCTGCTATTAAAAACACCATTGTACGTTATAAAGCAAACGTTACTAACGGTAGCGATGTAACTAGTTATAAATGGACATTACCTTTAAATTCAACTGCATTATCTGGTTCAGTTTCAGGACAAGTAGTTACAACTACTACTGATACTTTATCTTTATCATTTGGTAATTTGTTTAATGCAGCTAGCTTAAAAGTAGAACCAATTAACAATTGTGGAATAGGAACTGCTAAAACATTTGTTTTAAATGGAACTACTACTTTATCTAAATTCCAACAAGAATTTGAATTAGAAGAAGTAATTGAAAACAGTGAATTAACAACTGCTACTGAAGTAAATGTTTATCCAAATCCTAACCAAGGTAACTTTACAGTTTCAATAACTTCAAACGAAAAAGAAGCTTCTGCTTACTTATCAATCATTAATATGATGGGACAAGAGGTTGCTAGTTTTACAGTTGAAAATAACAACGGAACTATTGAAACAAATATTAACCAAGGCTTAGCCGATGGATTGTATTTTGTTA
>JBAXCN010000048.1:0-24096 GCA_037141455.1 Bacteroidota bacterium | reverse complement strand
GAGCCCTGGCGGCACTTACAGGTGGGGTCCAACAAAATTTAAAACTATCGGCTTTAGGGCCTTGGGTACCTCGTTGACTCAATATATAATTTCTTACAAATGTGGCGCCTGCCATTACCGGATTATACAATCCTGGATTGTTCCATTTTAAATCGGTGGTATCGGCCAAAATAGGGGGTACATTGGTTAACACTTGTTGATCTTCTGCTACTATATCCAAACAAATTTGCTGGCCAGCACATACTGAAAAGTTATTTGACCCAACATTTAAAACTCCATTTCTATAAACTTTTATAAGTGGGACCCTATTTGCCAAACACAATTGTGTTTGAAATTGTACGTCTCGCCTGGTTGTTCCTACGTTTACCCAAACGCCATTTACCAATCGCCACTGTTTTACTTCAATAACCAAATTAGAAACAAATACACCCAAAGGCCTGAACAATACGTCACCTGTTGCTGGATCTATTCTTAATCCTGCGGGGTAAGCAGCTCCAGCATTAGGAGCACCAAAGTAAGGAAAAGGATATCCTGCACTGAAAGGTGGGATATATTGAACAAATGAATTGAAATTTTGAAGTGACTGACCAAAAGCATAACTCAATGAATCTCCATCGGGATCAATGGCTCCTAAATTATATACAAAATCAACCCCGCTACATACCAATGCCGCTGCATCGTTGGTAAAGGTGGGTGCTGAATTACATGGTATGGCACATCTATTAACAGCTGCCTCTGTAAAATAATTTGCAGATGCTATAGTTGTTCTAGCGTTATTTCTGCAACAAGCGCTAAATCCAATTGAAATATTACAACAAGTAGATGGAATTCCACTAAAATCAACATTTCCCTCAAAAGTGTACACTTCTATTCCTGGGCTAAATGTTCCTGCTGATCTGGTATTACAATTGGTACAAATTGTTGCAACGGATGTACAGGTTTGTATAATGTCATAACCACTTGTTACAGCAACAGCAGATAATGTAAAAGTTCCAAAACTAACTCCAACACAACCCGCACTTGCTCCTATTAATGTATTAGTAAAACCGCAACAAGCATTGGCAGTTGTACAACCTGAAACCGAACCAGGATTGTTAGCACAACCAGGGCACATGTATGCACCAGCACAATCTCTATAAATTTTTAACGTAATTTTGTATACGCCAGGAGTTGATGTGCATTGATAGCTTATGTCACTACCTACCAAGTGATCAGCTTTTAGTTTATTTGAAAATAAAAAAAATAGCAAAACCATTAAAAATGGTGATAATAATTTGTTGAAATAATTTTTTAAAAAATTCATTATTGTATTTTAATTTCTAACAAAACTAATTATAAGTTCTCTAAATTTTTTGTTAAGAAAATTTAATTATGCATATTAAATAAAATATTTAGATTTTAGCTAAGAATAATTAATATTGTTAAATATGAATTATACAGAACAAAACGGTAATGAAATTTTTAATATTGACGAGCCAATTTGGATATCGAAAAACGGAAAATTGTTAAATATTCAATTTGAAGCAAAATTTGATATTAAGAAAATAAAAAACTCGAATAAAAGGTTGTGGCGTTATGAAGACGCGATTGCATTAGATCAAACAAAAGGAATAGTGAGTATGAATGAGGGTTTTACTCCTCTTGAAAAAATAAAACTAAACAAAAAAGAGGTATATATAAAACATGAACATTTATTTTGTTCGGGCAGTTATAAAGACAGGGGTGCAACAACTTTAATAACAAAAGCAAAACAATTAGGAATAAAAAAAATAGTACAAGATAGCAGTGGAAATGCTGGCTGTGCAATTGCTGCTTATGCTGCAAAAGCACAAATTGAATGCGATATCTATTTACCACAAAACACAAATGAAAGTAAGATAATACAAATGCAAGCTTATGGAGCAACTATAAATAAAGTAAATGGAAATAGAAAAGACACTTCGATAGCTGCATACAAAGCAGCCCAAATAAATTATTATGCGAGCCATTGTTACAATCCTTGGTTTTTTGAAGGAACTAAAACTTTTGCTTTTGAAATATGTGAACAACTAAATTGGAAATGCCCAGATAGTGTGATACTTCCAGCAGGAAATGGAACTTTAATAATTGGATGTTATATTGGTTTTACCCAGCTTGCCAATGCTGGAATTATAAATAAAATGCCTAAAATTGTAGCTGTTCAAACTGCTATTTGTTCTCCTTTAGCAGATAAATTTTTTAATATAGAAAAAACAGAAAATGAATATTCAAGTAACTCCATTGCAGAGGGTATTGCTATAGTTAATGCTCCAAGAAGTGAACAAATTATTGATGCAGTTATTAAAACTAATGGAACATTTATAAAAGTAACTGAAGACGAAATAAAAAATACTTGGAAAAAAATGGCTCAAACTGGCTTTTACATTGAACCAACAAGCGCTGCCACAATAGCTGGAGTTGAAAAATATATTTTAGAAAGTGATGATGAAATAATTGTGTCATTATTTAGTGGACATGGTTTAAAATCAAAGTTTCAATTTGAAGTAAATTAGTTTCAAACGTTTCAAAATGAAACTTTATAAAATAACTAAATCATACAATAACCTAATTATCATAATTTTGAATTAATGGAACTAAAGTTGACCAATTTATTAAATTAAAGGAAGAATTACCCTATTTACAACCAATTGAATAAATTTTTAAACATATTAAATAACTTAAGTACTGGTTCACGATCGGCTATTAGTTATTTTACTATTATATTTTTTGCATTAGCAACTAGTATAACAGCAATTGTGTTGCTTCAATTTAGTAAAAACATAGACGAAAAACTTTCTAAAAACTATTCGCCAGCTATAAATGCTACAAAAGACATTCATTTAATAATAAATGAAAGCTATAGACACGCTGAATCAATTGTAAATTTAAACGATAAATCAAGCAGGCTTAAATTAGAAAAAATAATTGAAAAACAGTATAGAAGAAGAAAAATATTTTTAATAGAATTGTTTCAAGTTAAAGGTTTAGAAGAGGTTAAAAAGATGTTTTTAACTGCTGATAAATCATATTTAGAAGTAATGAACAAAGAAAAAGAACTACTTAGTCTTACGTATAACAAAAAAGTCGGTCCAGAATCTTTAAAAATACTAGAAGAAATTAAAATTAACATCAAACAAATTTCGAACGATATTGATGAAATAGAAAGAAGCTTGATTGATGAAAGCAATTTTTTACAAGCAGAAAAATATAAAAGCTACCGAACACTAAGGTTTTCATTATTAATTATGATGGTAGTTTTAGTTTTGGTTGCAGCAATATCATTGATTATAACAAACGAAACAATTTCGAACCCTGTGAAAGAAATAAGCTTGTTTTTAAAAGAAATGGGTAAAGGGGAGATAATAAGCTTTGAAAATATTAGCAACAGGAAAGATGAAATTGGTGAAATGATTGAATCTGCAAAAGTTTTATCGATTGGTATTAAAAATAAAGCTGACGTGGCTTTTCAAATTGGAAAAGGCAATTACGATATAATCGTTCCATTGCTTAGTAAAAAAGATAAACTAGGTAAAGCACTAATTGAAATGAAGAATAACTTAATTCAAAGTAAATTGAATGAAGAAAAAAACCTGAATGAATTAGCGCTTAACAACAAAAAATTAGAAAAAAGAAATAAAGAATTAGATCAGTTTGCATATATCACTTCGCACGATTTAAAAAGCCCATTGAGAGGAATTAATAATTTAGCTGAATGGATAGAAGAAGATATGGCAATAACAATGACTGAAGATAGTAAAAAATATTTTTCAATGTTAAAAGGGAGAGTTCATAGAATGGAATCATTAATAAATTCACTATTAAAATATAGCCGTGCAGGAAGGGTTAGTGGAGAACAAGAAATTGTAAATACCAACCATGTAGTAAACCAAGTATTAAAAAGGCTAAATCCACCCGAAAAGATTGCTATTTATTACGACATGAATTTACCTAAAGTAAATGCTAGTTATGCTGATATTGACGATATTTTTTATGAATTAATTTCTAATTCAATTAAGTACAACAACAAAATTAACCCTATTGTAAATATAACTTATAAAATTGCTGATAATAATTTTGTGTTTTGTGTTGCAGATAACGGACCAGGAATTTCAGAAGAATTTCACCATAAAATATTTACCATTTTTCAAACATTAGAAACAAGAGATAAATTAGAAAGTGTGGGCGCTGGCTTGGCTATAGTTAAAAAAATAGTAGAAGAGCACGGTGGTAAAGTTTGGCTAGAATCGAAGGAAAATGTTGGTACTAAATTTTATTTTAACTGGCCAATTCCTTTGGCTGAAATGCTTTCAGCTTAAGGGTTCAAAACCAATTAAATTATTAATTTTTTGTGCTTTAGCTTTTACTTCCTCTATCGAGTTTGCTAATACGGTAATATGACCCATTTTTCTAAATGGCTTACTTTCTTTTTTATCGTACAAATGCAAATAAACACCTTCAATTAAGTGAATTTGATTTAAATTCTTTATGACGTAAGGACCACTAAAATTTGCATCGCCTAATAAATTAAGCATTGCAGCTGGTTTAATTAAAGTTGTGCAACCTACAGGCAATCCTAATAAAATTCTTGTTAATTGTTCGTACTGTGAAGTATAACTGGCTTCTATTGTATGGTGTCCAGAATTATGTGGTCTTGGGGCTATTTCGTTAACCAAAACTTCTCCCTCTTCTGTTACAAACATTTCAACTGCAAATATTCCGGGACTCTTAAATTTATTAATGGTTTGTATAGCAATAATTTTAGCTTTTTCAGCAATTTGTTTACTTATTTCTGCTGGGCTTATTAAATATGTAACTAAGTTTGCTGTAGCATCAAATTCCATTTCTACAGGTTCGTAAGCAACTGTTTTTCCAAAAATATCTTTAGCTACAATTATCGAAATCTCTTTTTCACAAGGTATAAATGCTTCTAAAACACAAGGAACATTAAATGGAATTAAATCGTTGTTTTCTAAAATTTCTTTGCTTTTTAAAATTGAAACACCTTTGCCATCGTATCCATCTTTACTGGTTTTGGCTACAAATTTTTCTGTATCCAAACTTATAATTGCTTCGTTCCATTCACTAATATTATTTACTAAAAAATAAGGTGCAGTTGGAATATTATTATCTTTATAAAAGTTTTTTTGAAGTCCTTTATCTTGTATTATTTGTAATACTTTAGGTGAGGGAATAATTGTTTTACCTTCTTCCTCTAATTTAATTAAAGCATTGGTATTAACATGTTCTATTTCAAAAGTTAATACGTCACTTATTTCGGCTAACTCTATAATTTTATTTTCATCAATTAATGAACCACAAATAAAATTATGTGCTAAATGGTAACAAGGACAATCGTTTGAAGCTTCTAAAATATTTACTTTTACATTTAGTCTTAGTGCTTCTTCAATCAGCATTCGCCCTAATTGACCACCTCCAATAATTCCAATTTTTTGTTTAAGTAAATTCATTTATTCAACTCAAATTAATTATTTTTTTAAAGAAATTACTTGATTATAAAATTTTTCATAAACAGGTACAATATTATTTATATCAAATTCCAAAGCCCTTGCTAATGCGTTAGCTTTAAACTGTTTTAATCTTGCTTCGTTTTCTAAAATATAAATCCCTTTTTCGGCCATTTCATTTACATTACCTACGTTTGCCATAAAACCCGAAATTCCATTTTGAACTAACTCAGGAATACCTCCCGCATTACTTGCAATTACAGGAACCTCGCATGCCATTGCTTCTAGTGCTGCCAATCCAAAACTTTCTGTTTCACTTGGCATTAAAAACAAATCGCACACACTAAGTATTTCCTCAACAGGATTTTGTTTTCCTAAAAACAAAGTGCTTTCACATAAATTTAATTCTCGGCAAAGCGCTTCTGCATTGTGTCTTTCGGGCCCATCTCCTACAAGCAGTAATTTGGACGGTATTTTTGAATTAATTTTCCCGAAAATTTTTATTACATCGTCAACTCTTTTTACTTTTCTAAAATTAGAGGTATGCACAATCAACTTTTCGTTTTGAGGTGCTATTGCTTTTTTAAAATGCTCCTTAGGTTGTTTTTGAAAACGAGTAACGTCAATAAAGTTAGGGATAACTTCAATATGCTTTGTTATTTTAAAATGCTTATAAGTATCTTGTTTTAAAAAATCGGATACAGAAGTAACTGCATCTGATTGATTGATTGAATAGGTAACAACAGGTTCAAATGCAGCATCTTTTCCTACTAAAGTAATATCGGTTCCGTGTAAAGTAGTTATTACTGGAATATGTATACCTTCAGTAGCTAATATTTGCCTTGCCATAATTGCTGCCGAAGCGTGAGGTATGGCATAGTGAACATGTAACAAATCTAATTTTTCAAATTTAACAACATCAACCAAAGTGCTTGCTAACGATGTTTCGTAAGGCGGAAAATCGAATAAAGGATAAGTGCTTACATTCACTTCGTGATAAAATATATTACTCATAAATGAATCTAACCTTGCGGGTTGTTTATAAGCTATAAAATGAACTTGATGCCCTCTTTGTGCTAATGCTTTGCCTAATTCAGTAGCTACTACTCCGCTACCTCCATAGGTTGGATAACACACAATTCCTATTTTCATTTTGTTAAATTATTATATAAATTAAAGTACAAATGTTATTTTTTTGTTTTATAAATTTAAATTAATTTGTTGATTAAACTCTTATTATTTTAATACCTTATTTTACAAACATTTATAAACCAAAAAACCAGCCATTAAATAGCTGGTTTTTAATATTTTCAAAATTTAATTACACAGGAACTTCTACTTGATCAACAAATTTATAGCCAATGCCTCTTGATGATTGAAGGAAAACAGGATTCTTGGCGTCAGTTTCAAAATATTTTCTTAAGCTCAACATAAAATTATCAACTGTTCGTGTATTTGGAATAACATTATAATCCCACACTACTTTTAAAATATGCTCTCGGCTTACTACTGCATTTTTGTTTTCAATAAGTAGTTTTAGCAATAAAGTTTCTTTCTTTGTTAAGTCAAGCAAACCATCAACACCTTTTGCTTGGTGACTGTCGAAATTAATCCAATTGTTTCCAAAATAAACAATTTTTGGTGCTGCTCTTTCTGTTAATTTAATTTTATCTCTGGTTTCAATTAGTTTTTTTATTCTAAGTAATAGTTCTTCTAAATCGAAAGGTTTGGTTAAATAATCATCGCCACCTTTTTTTAAACCTTCCACTCTTTCGCTTGGAGTATTTTTGGCTGATAGAAATAAAATTGGAATATCTTGATCGTGTAATCTAACGTTTTCACATACCATGTAGCCATCCATTTCGGGTAACATTATGTCAAGTACTATTAAATCAAACTTGCGTTCTCTAAAAGCGTCAACTGCCTTTTTACCGTCATTTACCGCTACAACATGATAATTTTCTAATTCTAAGTTTAATTTAATGGCGTGTTGAATATTTTCTTCATCTTCAACTAATAAAATATTTTTCATAAGAATGGGGTTAGGTATTATTTAATTAATAACGATAAAAGTAATCTCAAAGTTTGTGCCCCTAGGTTGGTTATTTAAAACTTGGATAGTTCCCTTATGAAAATCGGCTAGTTTTTTAACAATAAACAAACCTAAACCTGTTCCTTTACTTTTTCTTGTTTGCTCATCACCAACCCTAAAAAACTTATCAAACAACCTTTGTTTGTGGCTTTCTTCTATACCTAAACCCAAATCTAAAATACTTAATTTAACGTGTTTATTGTCCGACTTTAAAGCAATTGTAATGTTTTGGTCAGAATATTTTTCTGCATTACTCAAAAGGTTAGTTAATATAGTTTCAATGGCAAATTCATCTCCATTAATATACACTTCGTTTTCAATATTTTTAATTAGTCTATCATTTAAGTTTCTAGGTTCTGCAAATTTGTCTATTAATTTATTTAATAAAATACTTAAATTTAATCTTACCAAAACTGGTTCGTAGTGCTTTGTTTCTAGCTGCGCTGAAAGCAATAGGTTTTCAACTAAAATTTTTAATCTGTTAGTTTCAATAATCGAGTTTTTATATATTAACTTTTGTTGTTCTTTATCCAAATCGCGCTTCAATAAAGTTTCTAAGTACAATTTAATTGAGGAAATAGGCGTTTTTAACTCGTGCGTTATTGATAGTAAAAAATTATTTTGTTGTTGGTTTAAAGCAATGCTTTTCTCAAACGTTTTGTATACCCACATAATACCCCAAAATAAAAGAGCCATCATTACTAGGCCTTCGGTAGCATACATCCACTTTTTTCTTAATAATTTAATATCTGACTCTTTTTCCTCTACTTCTATTTTCTGATATGCTTCAACCTTTGGCCTAATTAAATAGCTATTAAACGGATTTACTGAATCCATAAACACTATTTCAAGTTGACTGTAGTTTTGGTTAAAATATTTTTTAAGTTGATTGGTATCTAAAAAATTATCTTGTCGTATTTCTTCAAAAATATCTGACGAAGCTTTGTAACATAATATTTCATCGGTTTCAGCTTTTAATTTCGAATATTGAATTTCGAGATTATTGATATTTTTACTGTTTCTAAAATGTTCGAAACCCCACCAACCAAATGCTAAAACTATATAAAAAGATAAAAAAATGAAAATTAAACGAGGTTTATTCATTCGAAATTTAACAAAAAAAATATCCTAAAGTTCTAAAAAACTTTTTCTTTTTGGGTTAATATATTTTTTAATATTTAACCAAAACGCCAAAATAAGGTAAATTAATACAGGCGAAGCTGCAGTAATAAATGAAGTATAAATAAAATACATACGTATGATGTTTGAATTTATTCCAAATCTATTTCCTAGATAAGAGCAAACTCCAAAAACATTTTTTTCAACAAAGTATTTTATTTTTTCCATTATTAATTGTTTTCAAATATAAAAAACAAAATCAAATTTATTTTTTTAATTTAAAATTACCAATTTCTGAAACGCCTCCTCGGTTTTTCCTTGTGCCTTTACTTTTACTTTATAAATGTAAACTCCTTTTCCTATTGCATCGCCATAATCGTCTTTACCATCCCACTCTATATCACTAAAATGACCACTTGCAGCTGTTACGTCTTTCTGTATCGATTTTACTATTTTACCACTTACAGTATAAATTTGAACCAATACTTGCATATCAGTTCCAGCTTTATTATGGTCGAAATGAAATGCAGTTTTTGAAGTAAACGGATTAGGATAGTTCAATACATTTTGCAAAGCCAATTTGCCATCGTTTGCAACTAAAAATTCTATTTCAGCTTCACCAATATTGTTAAAAATATCGTATGCCTGAAACTTAATTTTATTTAACCCTAATGGTAAGCTTTTGTAATTGTAATTTACTGTTCCAAATTGGTAAGTGTTTAAACCCGATTGGTAAAAATCGTTCATAATAATGGTATTCGAATTGTTTTTATTCATTACAGCATTTAAATCGCGTCCTACACCGCGGCTAGTGGTATTTATTCCATTTTCGTCATATATTTTGGCTATAAACAATAAGTTTTCTGGAACCAAACCTCCATTTGCAAACTTTTCATCGTTCATATAAAGTTTTATTTCAGGTCCTTTATTATCAACCCAAACCGAATCAGAAGTTCCACCAATAAATACTTTTCCTTCGTAACCGCTAGCATCGGTTGTGTCGTTGTTGGCATAATAACTTATTTTACCAAAACCATATTGGTAATCAATGTCTTTAGGAACAATAAAACTAAAAGTAAAATTACCATTAACCACCGAAGCCGAACCTTTATAAATAATATTATTTTGTAGTTTAAAACTACTAATACTAACCGGCTTTTCTAAATCAACTATTGGGTACTCCGATTCTTTGTCAAAAACTGTAGGATAAACTACTCCATTAAAATTAGACATTACATTATTGTTTTCATCCAATACTTTTCCTGTAACTGTAACTTTGCTAAGAGCTTTAATTGTATCAGTAAAAACATCAATTGATTTATTGTTGATTGTTGTAGTTTTTACATTATACCTAGGCAATGCTAATTGTAACATAGGGTCGCCCAATAATGTAAAGTTTCTTGTATTTCCGAATGGATACAAATTTTTTGTTTGCATTATTAACTCACCAAAAGTTTTAGGTTTCATTATTGCGTTAGAATCTAATCCCAATACGCTATTAAATTTATCATTTAAAGCATCGTTACTACTTGAATATACTAACCTTACAGTAGTAAATAACGCTATTGGTCCACCATTTGGGTTTATTAAACACAACTCACCTGCAGCAAATCGGCTTGGGTCATCAAACCTACTAAATTCGCAAGTGGCAGTCATTAATAAAGGCATATTTTCTTTTACATTCCAAGCATTTATTTCGTCCACATTTAATATTCTGCGTGCACTCCAACCTACTTCGCCTCCATGCCCTATATAATTTATAATTAAACTGCCTTTATTTACCGCATTATTTATTGCAGTATTAACTTGTGGAAACCTTTTGCCTCCTGCAGTTGCTAGCGGTTCGTATGAGTTAGAATAAATTTTGTTGATATTAAATTTTTTAAATTTTGAAACATATTTAGTACTTAAAAACTCAATTGTTCGCATAAAATCAATTTGATATTCTGTCCACTCATCATCAGCAATGAAAGTAAGTTTGTTTCTCCAATCACCGTAACTGCTTTTTGTTTCGTAAAATATAATTTTATCAACTATTGCTTTTGCTTGTTCAGCACTATTTATTGGAAACCTACCAATACCCACATCCATTAAATCGGAAGCTTCTCTATTTATTAAAAAATTGCCTTCATTATCGTCTAAGCAAGCAAAAAAATCGTCAGTACAGTAAGAACCCGGATCGGTGCTATTAAACTCTTCGTAGGTTGGAATATAATTTGAGTTTATAAAACCTGTTTTGGTTTTGGCAGTATTGCCTTTATAATCATAACTTGCTCTGCCTACTAAAGTAACATATTTAAGTTTATCGTTTGGCGATGTAAATTTGTTATAAAACATTCGCAACATATCTCTTATTGCACTTACATCTTGGCTTCCACTGCTAAACTCATTATATATGTCGGTTATGTTTATTACATGAATGTTTAAACCTCTTTTACTTTTGTGGTATTGAGCCAATCTATTTGCTTCAATTAAAAAATCAGGATGTGTAATAATAATTCCTTGTACTGCTCCCAAACCATGTATATTTTGATTTGCCATTTTTCCAAAAGAAAAAGGTTTAAAAAAATTAGTTCCATCATAAGCAGCAAACCATCTTAAACTATCGGTTTTAGCAGAAAAATCAAACTGATTATTGGCTGCATCAAAATTACCTTGTATTGAAAATATTTCTGTTGGATTTGAAACATCAAAAACGGTTAGATTTCGTCCTGAAACAAAGTTAAACTTTGAAATATTGTTATTTGCTACACTATTTTTATCGCTAAATACAATTTGTTTTCCAGCATTTCTTAAAAAACTTTTAGCATTAATTGTATAATAATCCAACCATCCGTTAGCGCCTTGCGCAATTGGCCCATTGTAATTATAATTAATATCTAACCTATTCGAATTGGTTTTAAAATCAACCATTTTATAACTTACATCCGCGTAAATACCATCGTATGCCAACGATAATCCGCTGCAAATGTGGTTAGTTAAATATTGTCCATTTACACTCACATCAAAACCATTGCCTTGTGAAGCCCTTCCTGCAATATTTGATTGAAAAATTATTTTTTGCGTAGTATCTAAATCATTTAAAATAGATGTAAATACGCGTTGAGGAGTTCTGTTAAAGTCTTCACCGTACCAGTTTCTTCCTGTTTTTACAAAATTTACTAAATCTTCTTCATGGTGGTCTAACACATCGTAAGTATTGGTAATATAATTAGCATTAGTTTCCGATGGAACTGAAACAATTCTTTTACCTGCATTTGTTCCAACAGTAATATAATAATAAGTTGTATCAGCATACAAATTGGGTTGGCAATTGTAAACTTGTTTTGTTTTATCAAAAATCCAAAAATCTTTTTGACTCTGTCCGTAAAATAAAACAAAATCGTTTGTGTTAAATTTTCCATCACTTTCTCCTTGAACAATAATTGCATTTTCTTTTAAATCATCGTACCTAAAAGCATTGTTTTTTTCGGGCAACATACCAGCTCCATTTCCATAAATTTTTATGTTTCTTGGATCAATTCCATCTACATTTATTCCTAAATTTTTCAAGTAAGTGTAATCTAATCTGTGCACACCATTGTTTAACGTTCCTAATTTATACCAAACTCCCGTTGCCAAAACAGAGTTGGGCGCATAGTTAGTTTTACTCAATGCTTTTGGTAATTCAAAAATATCATTAGTTTCTATTTCGTAACTGAACGAAACTAATTTTTTAATTCTATTGCCTTCTTTAATAAAAGGTAGTAGCTTAATAAATAAATATGATTGCCTTTGTTCAAAAGCAATTTCAGTTTTCAAATCAATTTTATCGTTATTAATTAATATAAAATTTGAATTCGATACTTCAATATCTTCAAATATTAAATTTGTAATTTTATAATTAATAATTTTAGTACCACATTTTCCTACCTTTTTTACATAAATTGGGAGTGTCCCAAATTGCTTTTCTAGGACCGAATTTTCTAAAATTAATAGTTTTTCACCTATTTTATCGGTTTTTGAGGGGTTCCAATATAAAATTATATTTTCTTTTAGTTTGTATGCAAATGTTTGATTTACAATAAACAACACCACTATTGTTAAGGTTACTTTAAACTTTTTTTTAATTTGATTGAATAAAAATTGCATATAAAATGTTAAATTAATTATAATTGAAGAATTGTTTGCAAAAAAAATGAACGAACAAACATACTAAAAAAGTATATTTAGACTTAATATTATTTTATAATAATAAATATTTTACCAAAAGAACAAACTATAGAAAAAATGATTTTTACAAAAACTGCGCTGTGCAGAATACTTACATACATATTACCGCTAATAATAAGTGTGCGAGCCTACGCTCAGGATCCTCAATTTTCGCAGTTCTATGCAAACCCAATGTACGTTAATCCTGCATTTGCAGGCTCTAGCAACGTGGGTAGATTGGTTTTAAATACTCGTAATCAATGGCCTTCAATATCAGGTTCTTTTACTACAGTTAATGCCAGTTACGATGAGCATTTTGCAGCTATAAACGGTGGTTTGGGTATACAAGCCCATTACGATGAACAAGGGACTGGGGTGTTAAAAACTGTTGGATTAAACGTTGCTTATTCGTATCAAATTCCTGTTTCTCGCAAATTTACTTTAAGGCTTGCTTTACAAGGCGGTTTTATGCAAAAAAGTGTTGACTTTGGAAAATTTTTATGGAGAAGTCAACTTGGTATTAATGGTTTCAATGGAAACCCAGGGGAACCAATGATTGGAGAGGGTAAAACCAATATTACAAATTTTGCTGCAGGAGTATTGGGTTACAGTAAAAATTTCTATTTTGGATTTTCAACTCATAATATGTTTGAACCAGACCAATCATTTGGATTATATAATAGTGCTTCAACTGTTACAGTTCCAATTTATAGAAGATACACGGGGCATGTTGGATTTGTTTACCCTTTAAATTATACAAAAAATAAAAATAAAGCATCTTTTTTATATCCTAATATAATTTATATTCAACAAGGATTTGGAAGCAAGCCTTTTTGGCAATTAAATGTAGGAGGTTATGTTAGTAAAGGAGCTTTAGTTGGTGGTTTATATTTACGCCAAACTGCAGCAAATACCGATGCCCTAATTGCAATTATTGGTATTAGAACAGAAAAGGTTAAAATAGGATTTTCTTACGATGGAACTTTATCTACTTTAGGTGCAGGCGCACCCAATTCATATGAAGTTTCGTTGGCATTTGAATTGCGCAAAAAAGTTCGAAGAAGAAATCCTAGGCCTATGACTTGCCCTGATTTTTAATTACATTTGTAAATGTTAAAATCGACAAAAAAATATCTATTAAGTACTATTTTATTTTTTGTGCTTTTAAATGCTTACGCACAAGATCCACAATTAAGTCAATTTTATGCCGCCCCAATTTATACCAATCCTGCATTTGCAGGTGCTTCAAAAAAAATACGTTTTGCAGCAAACTCCCGCAATCAATATACTGGGTTAAACAAAACTTATAAAACAGCTGTTGCTTCCATTGATGGTTATGTTTCAAAAATGCAAAGTGGTTTAGCAGCTATAGTTTCGGCTGATCAAGCAGGTGATGGTTATTTAACTACTGTTTCACTTGCAGGAATTTATTCATACAATTTAAATTTTAATAGAAACTGGAGTACCAATTTTGCATTACAAGCTGAAATTAAACAACGTTCTTACGATTTTAATAAATTTATTTTTGGCGATCAACTAGATCCAGTTTTAGGAAATGTTAGAGCAACATCAGAGATTAGTGGTCAAGAACAAAGAACATTTCCTAATTTTGGTGCGGGTGCTTTAATATACAGTGAGTATTTTTATGCAGGTGCAGCAGTTCATAATTTATTAGAACCAAACCAATCATTTATTTTATCAAACCAAACATCGCAACCCTTTCTTTTACCAAGAAGATATACTGCACATTTAGGAGCAAATATAAGTTTAACCAATTCGCGATTTGATGCAAATAGGGTATACTTATCGCCAAACTTATTATTTATGAGTCAACGCGATTTTTATCAAATAAATATAGGAACTTACATTAAAAAACAAGCATTAACTGCAGGTATGTGGTTTAGGCAAACTAGCAGAAATTCTGATGCTTTGATATTTTTATTAGGATTAAGATTTCAAAATTTTAGAATTGGCTACAGTTACGATTTAACCATTTCCAATGCTAAATCGGCTACAGTAGGAAGCCACGAAATTTCAATTGCTTTTGAAATTAAAACACCTAGCAAAAGCCAAAGTAAAATGGGTAAGCCAATTAAATGTCCTGATTTATAGTTAAATATTAAAACAGAAAAAAAATACTCTAAAAAAAAATATTTTTTTTTTTTCATTTATACACATTATTCCAATTTTCCGTTATATTTGGAAACTTTAAAGTAATTAACTACAACCATGAAATTAGTAAATAAATTATTGTTTGCATTTATAGCAGCTTCAATATTATTAACCGCATGTTCAGAAAAATCGAGCACAACTGGCTGGAAATTCAATGACTCCAAATGGGGTGGATTTGAAAAACATAAATTCAAAGAGCAAGAAACTGGACCAGGTTTAGTGTTTATTGAAGGCGGTACATTTGTTATGGGTGCATCTGAACAAGATGTAACCTACGATAGAAATAACTTAAAAAGACGTGAATCAGTTAACAGTTTTTATATGGACGAGACTGAAGTAACGAACTTTCATTATTTAGAATATGTTTATTGGTTAAACAGAGCATACGGAGCTGAAAACCCAATAATTGCTACTTCTGCTTTACCTGATACTTTAGTTTGGAGAACAAAATTATCGTATAACGAACCAATGGTAAATTATTATTTACGCTATCCTGCTTATCGCGATTACCCGGTAGTTGGTGTTAGTTGGTTACAAGCAAGTGAATATTGCAAATGGAGAAGTGACCGTGTAAACGAAATGATTATGATTCGTGAGGGTTTGGTTAAAAACAGTAACATAAACAAGCAAAACGATGAAACTTTTAATACAGAAGCATACTTATTAGGTTTAACTCCTGTTGATGTAAAGAAACAATTAAAAGATTACACTCCTGGAGGGAAAAAACGTGATGTAAAAATGGAAGATGGTATTTTATTACCTATTTACCGTTTACCTACAGAATCGGAATGGGAATATGCAAGTGTTGCTTATAAAAGTGCTTCTTTCAATGAAAATATTGATTCAAGAAAAATCTATCCTTGGAGTGGCTTAACATTACGTAGAAGCGATACTGAAAAAACACGTGGCAAAATGTATGCTAATTATGTAAGAGGAAGAGGAGATTACAAAGGTATTGCTGGAAATTTAAATGATAATTCGGCCTATACTACAACTGTAAAAGATGCATTTTACATTCCTAACGATTTTGGTTTATACCACATGGCAGGTAATGTAAGCGAGTGGGTTATGGATGTTTACAGACCACTTTCATTGGAAGACAATAGTGATTTAAACTCTTTTAGAGGTAACAACTATAAAACCCAAGAAAGAGATGCTGACGGAAATATTACTGAAAAAGACAGTTTAGGTAGAATTAAATATAGAGATGTAACGGAAGCTGAAAACATAAAAAGACGTAATTACAAAAAAGCTGACAACATTGGTTTTAGAGATGAATTAAACTACTCTGATATGGATCAAAAATATGAATATGGTGTAACTTCATTGATTGATAATGCTGCAAGAGTTTATAAAGGTGGAAGTTGGAACGACAGAGCATATTGGTTAAGTCCAGGAACAAGAAGATATTTAGATCAAGAACAATCAACTTCAACAATTGGTTTCCGTTGCGTAATGGACAGATTAGGTAGCCAAACTAAAAAAGGAAGAAAATAAAATTATAAGCTAAAAAAATCCGAAGTATTTTAAATACTTCGGATTTTTTTTTGCTCATTACTTGAATTTATTTATTCCATTTATCGGCAATAAATAAATTGTAATCTATAAAATCGTTTAACCCTTTTTCAAACATCTCATTTCCTAAAACATTTCCATTTTCATCAAGTACTTCTTTGGTAAAATGCGATTCAAATATTTTTGGTGAAATAATTGAATGACTGTTGCTAAAACTAACCAATTTTCCAACTACTTGAATTAACTGCAAACAAGGCATTTTACCCCCTTTACCAGTAGAAACACCAACAAATGCAAATGTTTTGTGATTGAATAAATCAATAAAATCGTTTGTGCCAACGGCATTGTACATATTTAATAACTCTGGTGTTGAACTCCAATTATATTCGGGCGAAATTGTGATAACTAAGTTGGCATTGCGCCAATTTTGAATTAAACTGTTTTGGAAATTTGATAAAGAGGCTTGATTAATTTTTCCTTGATTTATTAATGGTAAATCGTAATCAGTAAAATCAACAATTGAAACCGTATGATTCAATAATTCTATTTTATTTTGTAATGCTTTAGCAACCCTTAAAGTATTGTTATTGGCTCTTGCAGAACCGCTTATTATAGTAATATTCATTATAGTTTTAATTTATATACTTTTTAACATAGCGGTATATATTAAAGTTTTGATTTTTACTTATTTCTTTTAATTCATTAAAAATTACTTCAAAATTTAAATCCTTCACCCTATTATTTTTAATAAGCATTATGGCTTTTTCTGTTAGAAGTAAATTTTTTTTATTCGAAAAAATATTGGCTTTTTGATGTTTCTCAATTGCCTCAAATAATTGCTCTATTCCTTCATATTTATGCGCAACAGTTTTAATTATAGGTGTTTCCCATTCTGTTGAAGCATTACTATGTGCTAAAGTAAATAAATTTTTAAAAAAAGTATCAGCCCCACTCCTATCCGATTTGTTTAAAACAAACACATCTGCTATTTCCATAATACCACTTTTAATTATTTGAATTTCATCACCACCTTCTGGAACTAAAACTAAAACTGTAGTATCGGCTAAACTTGCAATTTCAATTTCGCTTTGTCCAACTCCAACAGTTTCAATTATAATATAATCAAACTGAGCCGCTTTTAATAAATCAGCAACTTCAAATATTTTAGGTGCTAATCCACCCAAACTACCTCGGCTGGCCATACTTCTAATAAATATATTGGGATTTAAAAAATGTTCATTCATTCGAAGTCTATCACCCATTAAAGAGCCTTTGTTAAATGGTGAACTTGGATCAACAGCTATGACTGCAACTTTTTTGTTTTGATCAATTAAATACTTTGTAAATGCATTTATTAATGTGCTTTTTCCTGCTCCAGGCGGACCAGTAATACCAATTATTGGTATATTCTTATTAAAATTTAAACTTTCTAATAATTGTTCATATCCTTCACTGTCATTTTCAATCAAAGAAATTGCACGTGCCAAAGCCCGATTATTTCCATTTTGAAGTTCAATCAGTAAATCACTATACATTTAAAATAAATTAACAAACTAAAGTACCAACAGAATTATCACCTTCACAAACTTTAAGAAAATTTCCTTCTTTATTCATGTCGAAAACAACTATTGCTAATTTATTTTCCTGGCAAAGTGTTATAGCGGTCATATCCATAACATTCAACCCTCTTTCATATACTTCTTGGTACGATATAGTTTCAAAACGAGTTGCCGTTTTATCTTTTTCTGGATCGGCAGTATAAATTCCATCTACCCTTGTACCTTTCAATACTAATTCAGCACCAACTTCCACTGCTCTTAAAGAAGCTGCAGAGTCAGTTGTAAAATAAGGATTACCAGTACCTGCACCAAATATTACCACACGCCCCTTTTCTAAATGTCTAATTGCTCTTCTTCTTATAAAAGGTTCACTAATCTGTTCCATTTTTATAGCAGATAACAAGCGCGTTTTTAATCCAAATTTTTCAAATGCACCTTGCAGTGCCATAGCGTTTATTACCGTTGCTAGCATTCCCATATAATCACCCTGAGCTCTATCAACTAATCCACCAGCAACACCTTGCACTCCTCTAAAAATATTTCCACCACCAATAACAACTGCAACCTCCACACCCATATCAACAACACGTTTCACTTCTAATGCATATTGTTCTAATATTTTGGGATCAATTCCATATTGTTGATCGCCCATTAAAGCTTCACCACTTAATTTAAGGAGTACACGTTTGTATTTCATTTTAGTATTTATTATAAAAATTTAAGATTAAATTATTAAGTGCAATAATAGCACAAAAAAAAAGTCCCAATTAAGGGACTTTTAAAGATTTTATTAACCAAGTGCTACACGTTTGAAATCGGTAACAGTTAAGCCTTTCTCAACACTATCTAACATTTGTGAAATAGTTTTTGAACTATCTTTTACAAACTCTTGGTTTAACAAGGTGTTTTCTTTGTAGAATTTACCTAATTTACCTTGAGCAATTTTATCTAACATTGCTTCTGGTTTCCCTTCAGCAATGGCTTGATCTTTACCTATTTGAATTTCTCTTTCAATAATTGAAGCATCTACGCCATCTTTATCTAATGCAACTGGATTCATCGCAGCAATTTGCATAGCAACATCTTTACCAGCTACAAAATTTGAATCATTGGCACCATTATTTAACGATACTAAAACTCCTAAACGGTTTGATCCATGAATGTAAGGAACAATATTATTACCTTCCATAATAACATAATTAATTACATCAATTTTTTCACCAATTTTTCCTACTTGCTCTATTAATTTTTCTGATAATGGAAGCCCATCAATATTAATTGCTTTCAATGAATCAACATTGGCTGCTTTGTTTGCCAAAGCTAAATCGGCAATTTGGTTAGCGAAAGCAACGAAATCTTCATTTTTAGCAACAAAATCAGTTTCGCAAGTTAATTGTATAATTACTCCTAATTTTCTATCAGAAGTAGTTTTTGCAATAACTGCACCTTCTTTTGCATCTCTATCTGCACGAGCTGCTGAAACTTTAGCACCTTTTTTACGTAAAAAATCAACTGCTTCTTCAAAATCGCCATTGGTTTCAGTTAAAGCTTTTTTACAATCCATCATTCCTGCACCAGTCATTTGGCGCAATTTGTTTACATCTGCTGCTGTAATCGACATTTTTTATATTTTTTTTTAATTGTTTAAAATTTAATGATAAATTAAAATTAGAATAATCCAATTTGTAAAAAAGAGAATTTGAAACTAAATCCAAATTCTCTTTTCTATTACTATTTTATATTTAATTAATTTTAAGCTTCAGTTTCTACAATAGTTTCATCAATTAAAACTACGTCACTTTTATCAGTTTCTTTGTCTTTATCGCTTTTACGTTCTGCCATACCTTCAACAATAGCATCTGTTAAAAACTTAGTTATTAAAGCTATTGATTTGGCCGCATCATCATTTGCTGGAATAGGAAAATCAATGTTATTAGGGTCAGTATTGGTATCAACCAATGCAAATGTTGGAATATTTAAACGAATAGCTTCTGCAACTGCTAAATGTTCTCTTTTAGCATCAACAATAATTAATGCAGCAGGAGTACGATTCATGTCAGCAATACCACCAACTAAACGATTTAATTTATCTTTTTCTCTATCCAACATTAAACGCTCTTTTTTATTGATATTAGTATAAGTACCATCGATACCCATTTTTTCAATCATTTGCATTTTTTTGATAGACTTACGAACCGTTTGAAAATTAGTTAACATACCACCTAACCAACGTTCGGTTACGTAAGGCATATTGACACGTTTTGCTTCTGCTTCGATAATTTCCTTTGCCTGTTTTTTAGTTGCCACAAACATAACTTTGCGACCAGAACGGATAATATTTTTTAATGCATTAGCAGCTTCTTCTAATTTAACTGCAGTTTTATTTAAATCTATTAAATGTATACCGTTTTTTTCCATGAAAATATACGGTGCCATTTTGGGGCTCCACTTGCGGGTAAGGTGACCAAAGTGTACACCAGCCTCCAATAATTCTTCTTGAGTAATTTTTGCCATTTTCTGTGTACCTTTTGATTAACGTTTAACAAATTGGAAGCGCTTACGAGCTTTTTTCTGACCTGGTTTTTTACGTTCTACCATTCTTGGATCACGTGTTGTTAAACCAACTGCTTTTAAAGCAGGTTTCAGTTCAGCATCGAATTTTACAAGCGCTCTTGTAATTCCTAAACTAACTGCTTCGGATTGGCCTGATGTTCCTCCTCCATTCACATGTACTTTTACATCGTACTGACCAACAGTGTTGGTAACCTCGAAAGGTTTTAAAGCAGCATTTTGCATTACAATTGAAGGAAAGTAATCTTTTACATCTTTACCGTTTACCATTACATTGCCCGTTCCTACTGATAGGTACACTCGAGCAACAGCAGTTTTTCTTCTTCCTAGTGCGTTATTCACTTCCATTTTTAAAATTTAAGATCTTTTGGTTGTTGAGCAGCATGCGGATGTTCTGCACCTTCGTAAACATAAAGGTTGCGAAATAATTCCGCTCCTAATTTGTTTTTTGGTAACATACCTTTTATTGCATGTTCTACTACGTATGTTGGTCTACGAACTAACAACTGTTTTGCAGTTTCAGTTCTTAATCCACCTGGATGACCAGAATAGAATTTATATTCTTTATCGTTTAATTTATTACCAGTAAAACGAACTTTACTAGCGTTGACAACAATAATATTATCTCCGCAATCAACATTTGGTGTAAAGTTTGTTTTGTTCTTTCCACGCAACATATTTGCTAATCTTGTAGAGAAACGGCCTACCGTTTGTCCCTCAGCATCAAACACATACCAGTCTTTTTGTACTGTTGCTTTGTTTGCCGAAATTGTTTTGTAACTCAATGAATCCACAGCTTTATTCTTTTTTTTAGGGGTGGCAAAAGTATATCATTATGTTTACAATAACAAACACTTATAAAAAAAATTGTAAAAAAAGTTTAAATATCTCTTTTATTTTTAATTATTAATAAACAACATTTTAAAATTTGCCTATTTTAAAATGAGCACAATGGTAATAATTTAAACTGAATTTGACTTATAATATTTTATGAATATTGGAACTTTTTACAATAAAACAAAAAAAGGATTGTTTTTAAAATAAACCAATCCTTTTTTAATTTTTAATATTATCTTCTTATTTTTTTACCTCACTCACACCCAAATTCCATAATACAAAACTCCACATATCGGCTGCATCTTCTATTAATTTAGTAGTTGGTTTTCCTGCACCGTGGCCCGCTTTACTGTCTATTCTTATTAATATTGGATTCAAAGTATCAGCTTTTGATTGAAGTTCTGCTGCGAACTTAAACGAATGTGCAGGTACCACTCTGTCATCGTGGTCTGCAGTCATAATCATAGTGGCAGGATATTTAACTCCTTGTTTTACATTATGCAATGGCGAATATTTTATTAACCAATCAAAATCCTCTTTTTTATCGCTGCTACCGTATTCCACTGCCCAACCCCAACCAATGGTAAATTTATGGTAACGCAACATATCCAAAACTCCTACTGCAGGAATTGCTACTTTGAACAATTCTGGTCTTTGAGTCATGCAAGCACCAACAAGCAAACCACCATTTGAACCACCATTAATTCCAAGTTTATCACTTGATGTATATTTTTCACCGATTAAATATTCGGCAGCAGCTATAAAATCATCAAATACGTTTTGTTTTTTTCCTAACATTCCTGCTTTGTGCCAGTCTTCGCCATACTCGCCACCACCACGTAAACTCGCTATAGCATATACTCCACCTTGCTCTAAAAACATAATTCGGCTTACACTAAATGAAGGTGTTAAGGAAATATTGAATCCACCGTAACCATAAAGCATTGTTGGGTTATTTCCGTCTAATTTCAAACCTTTTTTATGCATAATAAACATAGGAACTTTTGTTCCATCTTTACTGGTATAAAATACTTGTTTGGTTTCAAATGCATTGGCATCAAACTTTACTTCAGTTTTGCGGAATAATTCCGAATTTCCTGTTTTTAAATCGTACTTATAAATTTCGCCCGGATTGGTAAATGAAGAGTAAGTATAAAAGGTTTCAGTATCATCTTTTTTACCACCAATGCCACTTGCAGTTCCAATTCCCGGTAACTTAATTTCTTCTTTTCCTGTTCCATCCCCATTAAATTTATAAATTCTTGTACTAGCATCTTTCAAATAAGTAGTAAATAATTTCCCTCCCCATAAGCTAGCTCCTTCTAATAAATCTAAACTTTCAGCAATAATGGTTTTCCAATTTTTTTCATCAGCATTCATTGGATCCACTTCAATTAATTTATATTTAGCAGCACCTTTATCAGTAGTAGCTAAAATTTTATCGCCCACATTATCTATAAGGCTATAGTTGTTTTCAAATCCTTTGAAAAGTGTTTTAAAACCTTTTTCGTTTTTACTTAAATCCTTTATCAAAATTTCGTTGCCATTTGTTCCCTCACTTATGTTTATAAACATAAATCGTTCGTCTTCAGTTATTCCTGCATTAAAATAGCGTAAAGGATGTTTTTTATCTTCATACACCAATTCATCAGCACTTTGTGGCGTACCTATTTTATGGTAATAAATTTTCATAAATTCATTGGCATTGCTAAATGCTTTTCCTTTAGCTGGTGCATCGTAACGGCTATAATAAAAACCATTGCCTTTCCACGTAGCACCGCTAAATTTCACCCATTCTATTTTATCGGCAAGTTTTTGTTTGGTAGCCACATCCATTACAAATATTTCGTTCCAATCACTTCCACTTTGAGCCACACCAACTGCACACAATTTATGGTCTTTGCTAAATGTAAAACTAGCTAACGAGGCTGTTCCATCATTACTTAATTGATTAGGATCTAAAAATACTTCAGGTTCACCTGTTAAACCTTTTTGACGGTATAAAATACTTTGATTTTGTAACCCTTCATTCTTAAAAAAATAATACCAATAACCTTCTTTAAACGGACTTGAATATTTTGGAAAATCCCAAATTTCAGTCAATCGGTTTTTAATTTGAGTGCGGTAAGGAATTTGGCCTAAATAGTTTTGGGTTATGTTGTTTTCTTCCTTCACCCAATTAATAACATCAGATGCAGTATCATTTTCTAACCAACGGTATGGGTCGTTAATGTTGTTTCCGTGGTAATTATCGGTTTGAATTACGGTTTTGGTTTTAGGATATGGTAACATACTTGGTTTTTTTAGTTCATTTTTAGGTGTTTGATTACAAGCAATTACAGCTAAAAACGTGAATGGGAAAAGGTATTTTTTTATCATACTTTAAAAATATTTGAAAGCAATTATAAACGATTTTTGATTGCAGATTGTTGATTTTTGATAAATGGTTTGAAGGTGTTTTTGCCACAGATTTCACAGATTACACGGATTTTTATTAAATCTTTGCTCTGATTTGTTTCCCGCAGATTGCGCTGATTTCGCAGAATTTTATTTTTCC
>JBAXCN010000047.1:0-24761 GCA_037141455.1 Bacteroidota bacterium | reverse complement strand
GTAAATATAATTAGTAGCTCCCTGGGTTATGGTGGTAATTGGTATAAGGTAAAAGACATGGATGGCAAAAAAAGTGTAGCGGCTTTTGCTGCAACAGTTGCTGCTCAAAAAGGAATTTTAGTAATTAATTCTGCCGGAAACGAGTACCAAGATGAAGCCTGGAAAACCATCATTACTCCCTCCGATGCCGACAGTGTGTTGTGTATTGGTGGTACAGACCCGTATACCGATAGGCAAATTAGCTTTTCGAGTATTGGGCCAAGTGCAGATGGTAGATTAAAACCAAATGTATCTGCACCCGGACAAGTTATAGCTGCTTACCCCAATGGTTCATTTGTTAAAATTTCTGGCACTTCGTTTTCGTGTCCATTAGTGGCTGGCTTTGCTGCATGTGCTTGGCAAAACAATAGGAGTTTAAGCAATATGCAATTGTTTAAAGAAATAGAAAAATCAGGCCATTTATATCCTTATTACGACTATACGCATGGTTATGGAGTTCCGCAAGCAAGCTATTTTACAACACCGAACAAAGCCGCAATTTTACCCACTTTTAATATTTTAGATTCAACGAATGAAAATAAAATTACTTTTCAAATTATTGATTCTGCAATTATTAAAGATTATACAATCATAGAAAACTTCAACGACAACTTGCCCCCAAATGAATGGGACGAACGCAGAAAAACTAAAAACTTAAATTTGTATTATCACATAAAAAATAATCAAGGAAACATACTTAATTATAAAGTAATTGAAATAAACGAGAAAGAACCATTTGAAATAGAAGATGATTATTTAATAAAAGGAAATACCATTACTTTACATTTTGAAGGCTATACTTTTACTAAAACAATAAAATAAACATGAATAAAACAATTTTAACAATGGCAATTATTATTGCAGGATTTTGCAATTTAAATGCGCAAACAGTAGTATTAGAAGAAGAAGTAAGTAAGACTATTGACTCAACAAAAGTAACTAAAGAAGATAAACTTAGCTCAGGCTTTATGATAGATTTTACTTTTTATGGTGGCGGTGACGAAAAAGGATTCAAAGGCACATTAGAAAATTCATTAGGTGTTAATTTTTATTTTAACATAAAATATAAATTAAACAATACCTTTTCTATTGTTAGTCAATCGGGTTATAACTTCGAATCGCATGCCTTTAAAAAGTCGGATACCAATACAGTTTTCCCTTCAAATATTAAAAACGACATGGAAAATTTTACTGTTAGTGCTTTTGTGTTAAGTTTAGGAACAAGGGTAAATATTTACAAAAAACTGTATACAGAGATAGGAGTTATGAGCAAGTATAATTTTTCGAAAGTACATTACTACCAAACTAAAGATGTAAACAACAATTTAATGGAAGTATATGTTCACGACTTGGCTTATATTAAAGATTTTAACCACGATGCATATGTTAGAATTGGATATGGTGTAGTAAATTTTGTAGGTTATTACAGACTAAACGATATGTTTCAAAAAGTGAGTTATACTCCTGCTGTTTATGAAGTTCCTCGTTTGCGTTTAGGTATTAGTTTTGGTTTGTAGGTAAATGAAAATTTGGTTACAAGCATTTAGACTAAGAACTTTATTCCTTTCGTTGGCATGTATTTTAATGGGCGTGTTTTTAGCAAAAATATTTGTGCAAAATATTTCTGTGTTATCAGTTTGTTTAACACTGCTTACGGCCTTGTTTTTGCAAATACTCTCTAACCTAGCAAACGACTATGGCGACAGTAAACACGGTGCCGACAATAGCGAAAGAAAAGGACCACAAAGAGCAGTTCAATCGGGAAAAATTACTGCAAAACAAATGCTGAATGCTATTATAGTATTTACTTTATTAAGTTTGGTTTCGGGTATTTTTTTATTGTATGCTTGTTATAATATTATTGGTTTTACAGGAGTTATAACATTGTTTGTATTTGGAATAGTTTCAATTATTGCTGCTATAACATACACCAATGGTAAAAAACCTTATGGCTATTTAGGACTTGGCGATATTTCTGTTTTTATATTCTTTGGAATTGTATCAGTTGTTGGAACTTTTTATTTATTAACTGGAAGCATAAATGCAATGATATTATTACCAGCAATTAGCTGCGGTTTGTTTGCCGTTGGTGTTTTAAATTTAAATAATATGCGCGATATTGATTCCGACTTACTAGCTGGCAAAAAAAGTATTCCTGCTCGTTTAGGATTTGAACAAAGTAAAAAATACCATTACTTAATAATAGTTATAGGTTTAATAAGTTCATTGGTTTTTGTTATGTTCTACAAAGAATTTCCAACTTTAAAAAATTTATCATTTGTAGCTTGTTATCCTTTTTTTCTAAAGCAATTATTTACAGTTAAAAAAACTCAAAATAAACTGTTACTCGATCCACTTTTAAAACAATTAGCTATATCAACTTTGCTATTTGTTTTATTATTTGGTTTTGGGAATGCTTTTTAAGTGTCAATTGATAGCAATTTAACAATTCAACAATTTAACAATTCAACAATTTAACAGTTCAACAATTCAACAATTTAACAGTTCAACAGTTCAACAATTCAGCAATTCAACATAAAATAAAATGTCATTATACATAGCCGAAAGCAAAATTAAAGGAGCAGGAAAAGGTTTATTTGTAAATACCTTGATAAAACGAGGTGAAAAAGTAGTGGAGTATACTGGAGATATAATTACCTGGAAAGAGTGTGAACGAAGGAACAACGAATTTACTGATGGAATAGGCGCTTACTATTTTTATATTAACGAAAAAAAATGCATTGATGCTCAAAACCATTTAGATAGTATGGCACGCTATTGCAACGATGCCAATGGATTTTCAAAAATACCTGGTTTAAAAAACAATGCCCGCTTCGAAATAATAAAAGGTAGGGTTTTTATTATAGCTAGTAGAAACATAAAACCTGGCGATGAAGTATTTGTAGCTTATGGCCGAGAATATTGGCAAGCATTGGCTTTACAAGGTTTTGGACCAAAAGGTTGGGGAAAAAAGTAAAAAATATACTTTTTTACTAATTATAATTCATTGTTTATTTTTAGGAACTCTAAAACCACATTATCAGAAATTCTAAAATCTGTTTCCAATAGTTTTTTTATAAATGGTTTTACATTATTAATAATTCCAAGTTGTTTTGCTTTATTAATAATACCCAATGAACCTGTATAATTCAATTGAAGTTTTCTAGCCAATTTACGTACTTTTAAATCATCCTATAAAATAAGTGTATTATCAATTTCTTTAGCTAATGCCATTGCACTTGCCTCCCCTTTATCAACTTGCGTTTCTAAAAAAAGTTGATACTTTTTATCTTTAACAGTTTCTATTTTTATCCAAATTGGAAGCACATCACCAAATTCTTCTGCTATTTCGGGAGTAGTTATGATGGTATCATAAACACTTTTTAATAATTCAATTTCTCCAATTTTATCAAATAAAATTTAACAACTTGTATCTGAAATTACAATGTCATGCATTTGAAATATCTAAATGCAAATCTTCAATTGATTGACTAAATAAAGAAACACCATATTTTCCAAGTATTTCTATAAATGCCCTTTTTGATAAACCAGTCATTTGAGCTGCTTGCCCAGCTGAAAGCAAACCATCTTCATAAAGCTTAGTTGCAACTATCATAGTAAAGTCAAACTCCTTTAATTCTATTTCGTCAGGTATGGTTAATTGTATAGTCCTCATGTACTTTTCTTTTTACAAATATACTTTTCCCTTTAGTTTATTCAAAGTATATTTAAAAAGTATTCCACTTAAATGCTCCTAATACGTTTGTATTTAAGTTTTTGCTTGTATTAAATTCAGTTTACACTTATAATTGCTTTTGTTAATGTTTAGTAATATAAAATATGCTTGTAAGAACCTTTGGAAGTGCCGTTTATGGAGTTGATGCAGTTACAATTACAGTGGAAGTGAATGTAAGTGAAGGCAATGGCGTAGGTTATTTTTTGGTTGGTTTGCCCGACAATGCCGTAAAAGAAAGTCAGCATAGAATAGAAACTGCTTTAAAAAATAATCACTATAAAATTCCGAGACAAAAAGTAGTTATAAACATGGCTCCGGCTGATATAAGGAAAGAAGGTTCATCGTACGATGCAACCATTGCCATTGGTTACCTTGCTGCATCCGACCAATTGGTAGCCGATAATATTGAAAAGTATATTATTATGGGTGAGCTAAGTTTGGATGGTTATTTAAAACCCATAAAAGGTGCATTGCCCATAGCCATTAAAGCACGTCAGGAAGGTTTTGAAGGATTTATTTTACCAGTTGAAAATGCCAAAGAAGCTGCTATAGTTAATAATTTAAAAGTATATGGCGCCACTCATATTCGCGAAATTATAGAGTTTTTTAATGGTGACGAAAGCCATTTAACCCGCTATGAAATTGATACACGCAAAGAGTTTGAAGATAATTTAGCTTTAAATGAAGAAGATTTTGCAGATGTAAAAGGACAAGAAAATATAAAACGAGCTTTGGAAATTGCAGCGGCCGGTGGACATAATGTTATATTAATTGGCCCTCCCGGTGCAGGAAAAACAATGCTTGCTAAGCGATTACCTAGTATTTTGCCTCCATTAAATTTACACGAAGCTTTAGAAACTACTAAAATACATTCGGTTGCTGGACGGTTAAAAGGTGGTTCTTCCCTATTGTATATGCGTCCGTTTCGTTCTCCTCACCACACCATTTCTGATATTGCTTTAGTTGGAGGTGGCAATGTACCGCAACCAGGCGAAATAAGTTTGGCGCATAATGGAGTATTATTTTTAGATGAATTACCTGAGTTTAAACGAACCGTATTGGAAGTAATGCGCCAACCATTGGAAGAAAGGAGAGTAACCATTTCTCGCGCAAAGTTTAGTATTGAATATCCTGCTAGCTTTATGTTGGTAGCTAGCATGAATCCTTGTCCGTGCGGTTATTTTAACCATCCAGAAAAAGATTGTGTATGTGGCACTACTGTGGTTCAAAAATACCTAAGCAAAGTTTCCGGACCATTATTAGATAGAATTGATATTCATATAGAAGTTACGCCAGTCAATTTTGATCAATTAGCTGATACCCGAAAGGCAGAAAAAAGTGAAAATATTCGGGAGCGAGTAATTAAAGCAAGGTTGGTTCAAAGCCACCGATTTGAAAACAATCCAAATATTTATTGCAATGCACAAATGAGTAGTACACAAGTGCGCGAGTTGTGCCAAATAAGTAATATTGGACAAACGTTGTTGAAAACTGCCATGAATAAATTGCAACTTTCGGCAAGGGCTTACGATAGAATATTAAAAGTAGCGCGCACCATTAGCGACTTAGCAGGAAGCGAAGAAATAAAAACAGAACACCTAGCCGAAGCCATTCAATACCGCAGTTTGGATAGAGAAACGTGGGCAGGGAATAGTTAAAATGTTTTATTATTTTCGAACCACAAATTTTACTAAAATATATGAAAGTTGCAGTAGTAGGCGCCACAGGCTTAGTGGGTTCGGTAATGTTAAAAGTATTAGAGGAAAAAAAATTCCCCATTTCAGAGTTAATTCCAATTGCGTCTGAAAAATCGGTTGGGAATAAAATACAATTTAACCAACAAGATTATGTGATACATTCCATGCAACAAGCCATTGATAAAAAGCCGCATGTAGCCTTATTTTCTGCTGGTGGTAGTGTATCGTTGGAGTGGGCGCCTAAGTTTGCAGCTGTTGGTTGTTTCGTTATAGACAATTCATCGGCTTGGCGCATGGATGAAACCAAAAAGCTAATTGTGCCCGAAGTAAATGCACATATATTAACTGCTAACGATAAAATTATAGCCAATCCCAATTGTTCCACCATTCAAATGGTGCTAGTATTGCAGCCATTGCACCTAAAATATAAAATAAAAAGGGTGGTGGTTTCTACTTATCAATCGGTTACTGGCACTGGAGTTAAAGCGGTGCAACAAATGGAAAACGAACGCAACGGAATAGTTGGCGAAATGGCTTACAAATACCAAATAGATAAAAATGCCATTCCGCAAATAGATGTTTTTTTAGAAAATGGATATACCAAAGAGGAAATGAAAATGGTAAAAGAAACTAAAAAAATAATGGGCGATGATTCCATCAATGTTACAGCAACATGTGTAAGAATTCCAACCACTGGTGGCCACAGCGAAAGTGTAAACATTGAATTTGAAAACGATTTTGATTTACAAGAAGTACACGATATTTTAACCAATACAGCTGGCGTTATTTTACAAAACGACATCGCCAATTTTGAATACCCAATGCCTTTATTTGCCGATGGCAAAGACGAAGTTTTTGTAGGACGAATAAGGCGAGATGAAAGCCAACCAAACACTATAAACCTATGGATAGTAGCCGATAATTTACGCAAAGGTGCAGCTACTAATACGGTTCAAATTGCAGAATATTTATTGGGGAAAGGGCTTTTGGCTGCTGGCCTCTAGCTGCTGGCGGCTAGCTGCTGGCCATTTGGAATTCAAAAAATTTTCAAAAATTATATTCTTATAGTTAGACGCTAGGAGCCAGTTGCCAGAAGCCAGCTGCTAATAGCCATTAATCTTTACTTGCCCTAAAAAGCAATTCTTTTTCTTTTGCGGTTAAACTTTCGTACCCACTTTTGCTAATTTTTTCAAGTATCGCATCTACATCGGCTTGGTTCGGTTTCGATGTATTTTCGGGCTGTTGTTTAATTCTAAAATCCGATTTGTGGTGAACTGTTAAAGTAGGTTTCTGTTTAAATATATTTTTAAAAAAAGAACTTACCGAATGAATGGCATTGGTTAAAGTATTGTTGGTATACAAATATTTTATAAATAAAAAACCCGCCAAAGCACCTCCCAAATGAGCTATTCTTCCTCCTGCATTGCTACTCGGAATATTTAATAAATCGACTAATACTGAAAAAATGGCTATGTAACGCAACTGAACCGAAAATACACCAAAAAGCATAACAGTATAAGTGGGCAATAAAGTTGCTGTAGCAGCTACAATTGCTAATACTCCTGCAGAAGCACCTAAGGCAAAAGAAGTGTTTAAATCGGAACTAAATACAGGAAATACATTATAGGCAAACATGTATAATAATCCACCAAAAATACCACCTAAAAAGTATACTTGATACACACGAATGTTACCTAAGTACTCGTGTAAAAGCATACCTAACCAGTACAACCATAGCATGTTAAAAAGTACATGAAAAAAACCCGAGTGTAAAAACATGTAAGTAATAATGCCCCAAGGTTGAGAAATAAAATTACTTGGCGATGCATACAAAACAAAAAGTTTTTCAACAGCACTAATTACATCATTGGCTTGAAAAAGCCAGAAAAAAACATGAGCTAAAGCAAATACTAAATAAACTATTGTATTTAATGCGATTAGTTTAACAACTGCATTATTCTGAGCCAGTTTAAATTTCAAATCATCAATTAGTGCCATAATAACTATTTATAAAAAAAACAAAAATACTAATACAAAGTTTTTCTATTGTTTTTGTTCCAATACTTAACCAAAATAAACCCAAATAACATACCGCCCAAATGAGCAAAGTGAGCCACATTATCGCCTGCGCGGTTATTTATGCCAAGCAATAATTCCATAGCACCCATAATTAAAACCAAGTATTTTGCTTTGATAGGAATTGGCAAAAAAAGCATCATAATTTCGGTATTAGGGAACATCATTCCAAAAGCCAATAAAACACCATAAACAGCACCGCTAGCTCCAATTACTGGTGCATTTATCATGTAATACAAATCGTTGGCTTTATTGTTCGAATACATTTGCCCACTTTTAAAAATTTGTACTCCTTCGTTTATAACAGAATTATATAAATCAATTGGAAGTTGTTGTTTAAGTTGGTTAATTTCAAAGTATTTTACAATTAAATAAATTATGGCTCCACCTAAAGCTGTTACTACATAAAATGTACTAAAGCGTTTCCAGCCCCAGTAGTTTTCTATGGTTGAACCAAACATCCATAAACTTACCATATTAAAAAATATGTGGTAAAAATCGCCATGCATAAACATATAAGTAAAAAACTGATAGGGTTTAAAATATTCGCTTGCTGGATAAAACAACCCAAATATTTTGGTTAAATCCAATATTTTTCTATCGTTTAAAACAATGGTAGCTAAAAAAAACAGCCCGTTAATTATTAATAAATTTTTTACTGCCGGAGGCAATACATTGGCACTTGGTGGTCTATATTTTTGGTACATTTTATTTTTTTTATTTAAACATGTTTGCCAACTCTGCCATACTTAAAGTAAGCAAACTTGGTTTTCCATCGGGCGAATATTTGGGTTCGCTACAAGCAAAAAGCTCATCAACAATGCGATTCATTTCATCGGTTGCAAGCAAAGTGCCAGCCTTTATTGCTGCCTTTTTGGCTAAAATTTTAGCTATTAATTCGTGTTTACTATCGCTTAAGTTTTTATTGTTTTTATAATTATTTATTAAGTCTATCAATAAATCTTGTTCATTGTTATACTGCATTTCGGCAGGCACACCATTAACTACAAACGTGTTTTTACCAAATTCATTTACATCAAAGCCTAATGCTTTTATTTCGGGTAATATTTCAAGTAAAATACTTTCATCGGAAGCATTTAAAGTAATTGCTTTTGGAAATAATTTTTGCTGACTAGCAATAGGTTGTTGTTTTATTGCTATTAAATATTTTTCGAATAAAATGCGCTCATGTGCAGCCTGCTGACTTATTAAAAGCATGCCGCTTTTTATTTGTGTGGCAATGTATGTTTTTTGTATTTGTAAAAACTGTTGGCTTGTTTGTTTATTATTTTCAATTAAGGTTTGTTGCGCATTTTCGCTCGATTTTGGTATTTCAGATGGTAAATCTGTTGCTGCTATTTTAAATAAATCTTCCCAATTGGTGGTTTGTTGTTTCTTAAAATTTCTATTGCTGGCATATTCTGTTTTTAACCAATCGTTTTTATCGTTGCCCGATTTTCCTTCAGTTTGGCTTGTATTAAATTTAAAATTATTATTTATTTGGCTGCTATTTTGGTTTAAATCAGCCGTTAAAAATTGGTTATCGTCATAGCTTTTATTCAGTGTTGGAGTATTAAAATTTTCGCCCAATACTTTCCTTGTCACAGCCCTTAATATTTGGTAAATATTGCGTTCGTCTTCAAATTTTATTTCTGTTTTTGTAGGATGAATATTAACATCCACCTTACTGGGGTCAATTTCAATATTTATACAATAAAATGGATATTGGTCTTTGGCAATAATACCTTCAAATCCGCTAACTATAGCGTGGTTTAAATAAGCGTCTTTTATAAAACGGTTATTTACAAAAATAAATTGGTCGCCCCGCGTTTTCTTAGCAATTTGAGGTTTACCAATAAAACCAGTTACGTTTATAATGGAAGTATCTTCTTCAAAAAGCAATAAGCTATCTGGTTTTTTTTCGTCAAATAAACTACAAATTCTAAAGGCTAAATCGGCTGATTTTAATACATGCAAAGCATCATCATTGTGGTACATTTCGAAACCAATATCGGGATTAGCCAAAGCAGCTCGAGTAAATTCATCAATAATATGTCGTAACTCAACAGGGTTCGATTTTAAAAAATTTCTACGAGCGGGTATATTAAAAAATAAATTTTTAACCGAAATGCTTGTTCCTGTTTGCCACGAAATGGCTTCTTGTTTAATGGTTTTACTGCCTTCAATTAAAATACAAGTACCTAAATTGTCTTCGTTGCGTTTGGTTTTTAATTCCACCTGAGCTACTGATGCTATTGAAGCCAAAGCTTCGCCCCTAAAACCCATGGTTTTAATTTTAAAAACATCTTCAATGGTTTGAATTTTTGAAGTGGCATGGCGCTCCCAGCACATACGTGCATCGGTTTCGCTCATTCCTTTTCCATTATCAATTACTTGAACAAGGGCTTTACCAGCGTCTTTTAAAATAAGTTTTATTTGTGTAGCTCCCGAATCAATACTATTATCGAGTAATTCTTTTACAATGCTTGAAGGCCTTTGAATAACTTCACCTGCGGCTATTTGGTTGGCCACATGTTCGGGTAAAAGCTTAATAATATCTGACATAATTGTTAAACACAAAAAACCGATAATTTTACCACAATATAAAATTTAGTTATTTACAAATTCAATTTATCTATTATAAAAACATTTATTTATAAAATTGATACTAAAAGTTTGAATAAGATTTATACATTTTATTTAACTCTTTTCCCATTCGAATACACCTCATTTGGTTTTAAGTTTCTTATTTTTGTTAAGTCTTTTTCGTTTAATAAATCAATGCTAGTTACTATAAAATCAGCCATTTTTTTAGCCTCAATGCTCCCTTTTTCGTTTTCTTCAAACGCAGCTTTTGCAGCCCAAATGGTAATTCCTTTTAAGGCTTGTTCTCGAGTTAAACTATTTTGAACATTAAAACCTGGAGTTGGATTTCCTTCACTGTCTTTTCTGGCAATGGCTGCATAAAAAGTATAAAATGGCGAAACATGTTCAACAGGAAAATCAGTTCCTAATGGCAACCAACTATTTTGTTTAAGTAATTCTTGGTAAGCATATGCATGTTCTATTCTGTTTTTACCTAATCTATCTTTAGCCCAAACCATATCGCTGGTGGCATGGGTTGGTTGAACGGAAGGAATAATTTTATAATCACCAAAAAGCTTAAAATCATTGGGGTTCACAACTTGTGCATGTTCTATTCTCCATCTTCTATCGTTATTTTTGCCCAATACTTTACTGTACAAATTTAAAATCAATCTGTTGCTTGAATCGCCAATGCAATGTGTATTTAACTGAAACTTGCTTGCTGCAATTTGTAAGACATACGCTTTCATTTTATTAATATCGGTTAATAAAAAACCCTTATTGTGAATATCGTCTGCGTATGGTGCTAATAAACATGCACCTCTTGACCCTAAAGCCCCGTCAGCATACATTTTAAAACTCGACACATTCAATTTTTCGGTTTTATAAACACCAATTTTTAATGCTTCTTTTAAGTTTTGATTATTTAAACTCACCATTGCGTAAATACGCATGTTTAACAAATTCTGTTGTTGCAAACTATCAATTAAATGTATTATTGGCAAATCCAAGCCAGCATCGCAAACTGAGGTTAAACCATATTCAAAGCAATGTTTCTCAGCTATTTTTAATGCTTTTATTTTATCAGCTACCGATATTTCTGGCAAAACATTTTCAACCAAATCAACCGCATTGTCAATTAATACTCCAGTTGGTTGGTTTTTTTGTAAAATTACCTTTCCTCCATTTACCTCAGTTGTACTGTTAATATTTGCCAATTTTAAAGTAAAGTCGTTTACAATAGCTGCATGCCCATCAACCCTTTTGAGTAAAACAGGAATATTTTTAAATAATTCGTTTAATTTTTCATTGGAAGGGAAATCTTTTTTTGCCCATAAATTTTGATCCCAACCCCTGCCTAAAAGTACACTTGGTTTATTTGTTTCATAAAAGTTTTTACACCTTTCTACACATTCGTCCCAACTTTTTGCTCCAGTTAAATCAACCATTTGCATAAACCTACCTAAACCATAAAAATGACTGTGGGCATCAATTAATCCTGGGTAAACGAACTGTTGTTTTAAATCAATTTTCGTTGTTGATTCATAATTTTTTTCTATAAAAATAGTTGAACCAACTGCTATAAATTGTCCATCTTTTATTGCAAATGCTTCTTGTTTACTAAGTGAAGAATCTACAGTATAAACTTGTCCGTTAAAGTAAATTACATCTACTTTTTCTTTAATGCTACAAGCGGTAAAAAGAAATGTTATAATTGCAATTAGTAAATAATTTTTAAACATGGAGCAAAACTAAAATAATTAACACGTTTTTAAACCTTTTTTTAAAAATTAAATCAATAAAAACACTTGAAGAAAACTACAACATTAATTATTTGCATGCTTGTGTTTGTGCAGCTAATATTTGCACAAGACACTTTAAAAAGAAAAAATCAACCTAGAGAATATTTTATTAAAGATATCTCTGATCATTTAAATTTAAGTTTATTTTTTTTAACTAATAAAAACGACTTCAGTTTATCAGGTAATAAAGGAATGAAATTAAATTTTTCTCCCAATGATTTCGGAGCAATTGGAATAAGTGTACGTTTACATTGGTTAGGTTTGGCATTTGGTTATGCTCCAAAAAATTTACAAGAAAAATATAAAGGAACTACTACCTATACTAACCTAAAATTAAGTGGGTACGGAAAAAAAATTGGGGTGGATTTATATTATCTTGATTACACAGGGTTTTTTATTGATAACTCCAAAGAAGTTTTAATAAACTACCCTCTTAGGCATTACATAAGACCTGATTTAAATACATTAACCATTGGTTCAAATTTTTATTACATTTTCAATCATAAAAAATATTCATACAGAAGTACTTTTATTCAAAACGAAATACAAAAACACAGTGCTGGAAGTTTAATATTGAATGGTTCTATAAACTATTTTAATGTAACAGCCGATTCTTCAATTGTGCCCAAAGAAATAGATATTATGAAGTTTAGTCCAGAGGCTAAAATTAAACAAGGAGATTTTTACAATTTGAGTATCATGCCTGGTTATGGGCATACTTTTGTGGCATTTCAAAGATTTTTTTTTACAATTTCTGTATGCGTTGGAATGAATTTTCAACAACAACATTATACTTCGGAATTTAAAAATGGTAATCAAGTTTTTAATCAATTTGAATTCATTCCTAGGGCTTTAGGAAGAACAGGAATTGGGTATAACTCGAAAAAGTTTTTTACTGGTTTAAGTGTTGTTGCCGATGTTTACAATTTACCTTTAGGAAAAAACGAAAGGATAGGTTACAGTGTTGGAAGCGCAAATTTATATTTTGGATATCATTTTAATTTACCTAAATCAATCACAAAGTACACTGATAAAATGAAAAATTTACCCAACTTGTATTTTCAAAAGTCAGCTTATAAGTATTAAACTTTTCTTTTGTGTTTCCAGCGTTTATGGCTCCAAAGCCATATTTCTGGTTGTTCAATAATGTTTTCTTCTAGTTTTTTATTAAATGAATCTATGATATAATTTTCAGGAGTTGAGTTAGGTTCCATAGTTAATATTTCAAGCTCTACTTCGTAATAACCTCTTTTAGGTTTTAATACTTTGCAAAACACTACTGGATAATTAAACTTTTTTGCAATTTTTTCGGCACCGGTAAAAACAGGAGTATCTTGGTTTAAAAAATTTATCCAATAAGCATTATCACCACTTGGTGTTTGGTCTGAAATAAAGCCAGTTCCTGTAATTTTATTTTTATTGGCCAACATACCACGCAAAGTGTTTTCCATAGTTATCATTTGTATTCCAAATCGCTCGCGCATTTTCTTTGTAAAATCTTCGAAAAATGGACTACTTAGTTTATGGTAAATACCTACAATATCTGCTTTTCCCTCAAAATGCCAAATGGTAGGCAACCATTCCCAATTTCCTACATGCCCAGTTAAAATTATAAAACTTTTTTTCTGTTTTATAATTTCATCCATTATTTCTGAATTCAAATATTTACCATGTTTTTTTAACCCATTTTTACTTATGGTTAACATTTTAAATGTTTCTAAAAATACATCGATTAAATGAGAATAAAACTTTTTTGCAATTAAATCAATTTGCTTTTCAGTGTAACTAGGAAACGAGTTTCTTAAATTGGTATACACCACTTTTTTTCGGTAACCAATTACATAAAAAGCCAAAAAATACAAGCCATCGCTTAATAAATAAAGCAATGGAAATGGGAGAATTGACAAGCCATACAAAGGCAATGAAAACAAAAAGTATAAATATTTTTTCATTTAATTAGTTACAATAATAAAATTTTTATACTTCAAATAAGGTGCTTTTTTTATATTGAACCAATTTATAAAGATTTAAATTTTAACAACAAATAGTTTTTACCAACTTGCTTTATTTTATTTGCGGCATGACAATGAATTGGGTTCAACTTTTAAAACCTTTTAGATATAACCAAATATTACAAGACAATAAATCGAGTAGAACAGAATTTGAACGTGATTTTGACAGGGTTGTGTTTTCTGAATCGTTTAGAAAACTACAAGATAAAACTCAAGTTATTCCATTACCCGAAAACGATTTTGTTCATAACAGACTAACACATAGTTTAGAAACATCGAGCGTAGGCCGCAGTTTGGGTAGAAAAGTATCGGAAGCATTGCTACAAAAATACACTGAATTACAAAACGAAATTAGTAGCTACGATATAGGTTGCATAGTGGCAGCTGCTTGCTTGGCACACGATATTGGCAACCCTCCTTTTGGCCACAGTGGCGAAGATGCCATTCGCGAATATTTTTTAAATGGAAATGGAAATGAGCTAAAAAATTTAATAAATAACCCGAAACAATGGGAAGATTTAATAAACTTTGAAGGCAATGCCAATGGTTTTAAAATAGTTTGCAATTATAGCGGAAACGATAAAGGTTTACGCCTTACCTACCCTACTTTAGCTGCATTTAGCAAGTATCCAAAAGAAAGTTTACCAAACTATTCTGATAAAAAAGTGAGTGAAAAAAAGTATGGTTTTTTTCAAAGTGAAGTTGATTATTTTAAAGACATAGCGGAAAAAGTAGGACTTTTAAAAAACCTAAATGATGAACATTTAAATTGGTGCAGGTATCCATTGGCGTTTTTAGTTGAAGCAGCCGATGATATTTGTTATAGCATAATAGATTTTGAAGATGGTTTAAATTTAAAGTGGATTGATATAAAACACGCTAAAGATTTGTTAGTTCCATTTGTTGAAAATTTTAAAGAAGATAAATTTAATCAAATGACTTTTGAGGGACAAATTGGATTTTTGCGCGCTTCTGCAATTGATTTTTTAACAAACGAATTGGCTGAAATTTTTATGCAAAATGAAGAAGCAATTTTATCGGGCACTTTTAATAATTCATTGATAAAATTAAGTTCAAAAATTGAGCTCATTGAACAAATTAAAACAATTACTAAAGAAAAAGTATATAAAAATAGAGTGGTTTTAGAAATAGAAGCCGCAGGTTTTGAAGTGATAAGTGGTTTGTTACACATTTGTATAAATGCGGTAAATCAGCATTTTGAAGCACATAATAACAATACACTAAAATTTTACCGAAGCCAAAAAGTAATAGAATTGATACCAGAACAATTTATAGGTAAAGGCAAAATACCAAATACCGATTTATATACCCGTGTAATGAAAATTTGCGAGTTTATATCGGGCATGACAGACAATGCTGCCATTGGTTTTTACCGAAAATTAAATGGAATTCAGTTAGGGTAATGCTTAATTTTTCTAATTAAATATTTCAAATCTTACCGTGTCGTTTTTTATGGAAGATTTGGGTAATTATTGCTAAACAAGTTTAAATATTGTATAATTATATTATAAGAAAAAGATATGCTAAGCACTATAAAAGGAATATATGAAAATGGTAAAATAATATTTACCGAAGAACCTCCCTTTAAAACTAAATCGGAAATATTGATTACTTTTTTAAACGACTTATCAGAAGTTGCTCCACTTAAAAACAACCAAGTTCGTTTTGGAAGTTTACAAGGAAAAATAAACCTCCCTGCCGACTTTAACGAACCACTTGATGAATTAAAAGAATACATGTAATATCAAATTACTGCTAGATACACATATTTTACTTTGGGTTTTAGAAAACAATAATGGTTTAACTGTTCAACAAAAGGAGTTGATACAAAACACTGAAAATGAGAAATGGGTAAGTAGAATTAGTTTTATGGAATTGGCCATTAAAATTAGCATTGGTAAGTTAGAAACAAAAACCTCGCTACAAGAAATCATCTCACATACTACTAATGACGGTTTTAAAATACTACCTATTAAAGATGAACATATAACTAACTATTTATCGTTGCCTTTATATGAAAATCACAGAAATCCATTTGATAGATTTCTTATCTCTACTGCGCAATTTGAAGAAATGGGTATTATTTCATCAGACGAAAAGTTCCAACTATATACTTCAAATTTGAATGTTTACTAATTGATTTACTCTTTTTGTAAAAGTTATTTGAATTATTATTATTGACCTCACATTTTATTGCATCTTTGCCACCGAATGAATTACGAAAAAATTATTTTAAAAAGTGGCAGAGAACGCTCTTTATTAAACCGCCATCCTTGGGTATTTAGCGGTGGAGTTAAGCAAATGCCAAAAGCGCCAAATGGTTCTATTGTGGAAGTAAGAAGCAATGCTGATGAATTGTTGGGTTACGGTTTTTTTGCGCCTAACAGCCAAATTATGTGCAGGCTTTTTGAATTTACTAGCGAACCAATAGTGATTAATGAAAACTATTGGAAAGAAAAAATAACCCGAGCATTTAATTACCGTAAGTTATTTATAAACGCTGAAACTACCAATATTTACAGACTGATTCATGCGGAAGGAGATTTTTTTCCAGGAATTATCATCGATATTTATAATCAAGCTGCTGTTTGCCAAATATTGGTAAAAGGAGTGGAACTTATTAGTCAAACTATTTTTGATGCTTTATATAGTTTAGGCTTTAACCATATTTACTTAAAAACAAAACAAAGTACCCAACTATTAGAGCAAGTTACTGATGGAAACCGTTGGGTAAATGATGCTGTTTTGCCCATGCCAATAGAAGGAAAAGAATATGGTGTTAAGTTTAATATCAATGTAGAAACTGGTCAAAAAACAGGCTTTTTTATTGACCAACGCGAAAACCGTAAAACGCTTGGTGAATTAAGCAAAGGCAAAACTGTTTTGAACACTTTTAGTTATTCGGGCGGGTTTAGTTTATTTGCTATGCAAAATGGTGCTACTTGGGTTGATTCAGTTGATAGCAGCAAAGAAGCCATTGAATTATGTAATCAAAATGTGGCGTTAAATGGTTTAACCAATCACGAAGGAATTGCTGCTGATTGTTTTGAATATTTAAAACAATGCGAAAAAAAGTATGATATCATTGTGTTAGATCCTCCAGCTTTTGCAAAGCATTCTAGAGCGGTTGCAAATGCATCGAGAGGTTATCAAAGTTTAAATAAATTAGGAATAGAAAAGGTAAAACCAAACGGATTAATTTTTACTTTTAGTTGCAGTCAGCATATTGACAAAGATTTGTTCCGTAAGATTGTTTTTAGTGCCGCAGCCGAAACAAAAAGAAATGTTCGCATTGTACGTCAATTAAGCCAACCCGATGACCATCCAATAAATATTTACCACCCTGAAGGAGAATATTTGAAAGGATTGTTGTTGCATGTAGAATAAAAAACCACATAGTTATATAGACTTTATAGCTTAAAACTATTTGTTCTATGTACCTATGTGGTTTAAGTCTTTGATTTTATTTAATTAATTTAAACGATTTAGAAACACCATTTTGGTTCACTTTTAAAACGTACAAGCCTTTTGGCAAGTTCGAAATATCATTTAATTCAATATTGTTTAAACCAATATTTACTAAATAATTTCTTTCTGCTTGCAATTTTCCATCTACATTAAATATTTGAATATTGATAGTGTTACTTGTTAATGCATTTAACTTAATACTTATTTCATTAACAAATGGATTAGGCGAAACTTCAATGTTTTCTGTTAAAAACTCATCATTATTGCTTACTTTTATTGTGTTTGAATAATTGAATGCTCCATCAAAATCAATTTGTTTTAACCTATAATATAAACCAGTTTTTGAAATTAAAGCATTATTATCGTTAAAAGTATAATTCAATTTTTTATTTGAATTACCATTTCCTTTTACAAAACCAATATTTTTAAAATCAACTCCATTTAACGAAGTTTCAATTTCAAAACCTTTGTTGTTAACTTCTGCAGCTGTACTCCAATTTAATTGAACTAAATTTTCATTAATTTTTGTTGCATTAAAACCTAACCATTTTACTGGCAATACATTTACACTGCTTACACTGGCAATTCCAAAATCGCCAAAGGCAGTTAATGCTGATGATGAAAGTATATTTCCAACTCTTGCTGTTGTAAGCGCTGTCCAACTTCCTGTAGATTCTGTTCTTCTTACTATGTACAAACTATCAGGACTTTGAATTGCGCCAATGGTGCTAATGTTTATGTTAATATCGAAAGGAGCTGAGCTAGGCAAATTACCAGTTCCAATTCCTGAATAATGTATAGAAAACCAAGCAGAAGGGCTAATTACATTAGGCGTAAATACTGCGGAATTGGGTGTGGTTTGCGCAAAATTAGTAGCAAAAACAGGACTTGCAGCACTAAATACTGGAGCTGCCGAAAACCTGCTAAATGAAATAACGCCATTGCTTGCTCCTATTGAAGAATTAAAACTTACACTTGCAATGCTAGAAAAGAAACTTGAAGCAGAAGTTACACTTTGTGAGCTAAATACAGCTGGATTGGCTATATTCATATTATTTAAATAAATGCTATTTCCAAATCCAGATACACTCCTAAAAGCAATTAACACATAAGGATTATTTGCATATGAAGCTAAGCTTACAGTTGCATTGCGCCAATTAGCAGATGAAGAAGGCGTGAACAATGTGTTTTGAGTAGCCATTGTTCCTAAACTAGGATTGCTCGATTGACCTGTTAACATGTCAATAACTGTAAATGTGTTTCCACCATCGGTTGATACTTCCACATAAAAAGTATCTTCTGCTGCAACTGTTTTTGGCGCATGAGCCAATGAATAATACAAAGTAGGATTACTTACTCCTGTAAAGTTAAACGATGAAGTTGAAACAATTCGTCCATTTGTACCAAAGTTAAAATTGTCGGCATAAATACAAGTATTTGAATTACCGTTTGGCAATGTAGCATTTCCAGTTTTCCAAATAGCTGCAGTGGTACTTGAGTTATTTATAGTCCAGTTGGTGGTTAAATTAGCACTTGTGGTTCTAAAAGGCAATACATTTTGCGGAGAAGCAACATAAGTAACATTTAATGTATCGTTTCCTCTTATTGAATCGTTGGTTAACGAAGTATATATTTTAATATTATATGTTCCTGCAGTTGAAAAATTTAATGCGCTTGTGCCTGTAAACAATACACTTGTAGTATCGTTTGGATTAATTGAAGCGGTAGTGTTTACCGGACCAATTACTGCACCATTATTAATTCTATATCTTACTGCAATTCCCGAAGTGCGTGTTTGTGCTCCTGTATTTCTTACTACAACTCTTAATGGCAAGTTTACACCTGTTGGAATATTGTATCTAGCCGAAATTCCTGTTGAAACTACTGCTACATCTATTTGCGGAATTGGGCGGGTATAACATTCAATCATTAAACGTGTAGTTTGATTGCCAACAGCGCCTGGAGTAGCATATAATGTTCCTACAGTTGAGTTACTGATTGCGGTTCCAGTAGTTAAAAAGTAAAATGGACTTGGATTTCTAATTGGTGCTTCTGTTTGCGAAGTGCCTAAAAAATAATTCAATGTGTTAATTGATGTTCCGCCTGCTATTCCTGCAATTATTGATCTGTTGGTAATTGTTGGTGGCAATGACATACTAAAGTTAAGTGTAGTTCCTAAATCGGAAGTTTGAACAATATAATTCGGAGAACGAGCAATGATATTTCCTAAAGTATCTAATACCATTCCGCAAACGGTATCTCCAGTTGCGTCAGAATTTGAAACTAAAAACGACCTAACTGTAGTAACCAAAGCCGGACCAGTTACAAAAAACTTTGCACCCCAAAAGTTAGGTATAGTTATGCCATTGCTTCCTGAATGTGCTAATAATGTATCGCGATAGCTCATATCAAAATTAGTTACCAAATAACTATTTGTCATAATGTTATTTGCATTGTTATCATCGCTTGGAACAGAAACTGTTATAACCGAAGCACCAGTGTTGGTTGGGGTAAATGGAGCAAAAGCTACAGTAACATTATTACCTGGAGCCAATGAACCAATGGTAGCAGTTGTAGTATATGAATGCGCTCCAGAAATAGTTAAAGTAACCACCAAACTTGTCAATGTATTTACTCCGTTATTTATAATATTTGTTCTAATAGAATCGGCAACATTATTTGCCAACGATACTTTACCTTGTGCATGAATTACCCTAATACCAGCATCATCGGCAGTAATAGGTGTAAAAGTAAACCTTCTTCCTAAGTCGGGAGCAGGGCCAGCAGGTGAACTAATAGCATTTCTATAGTTTACAGCGTTATTTATATAAAAACCTGCATTGGCTACTGAACTTCCCCATGCAATGGTGGAACCTTTTACTAAATGCAAATTTTGAGTAGCAGTGGTTACGCTACTTCCAACTATTCCTACAGCCGCAAACCTTACCGTTGAAGAATTAATGGTTGTAGTCCACCTACCATAAACGTATTGAATTACATTAGTTGATTCATATAATTTTATTTGAAAATTAATAGTGTCGTATAATTGTGCAGCACCTGCTTGTATTTTATCCTTTACATTTTTCCATTGAATAGTACATACTCTTGAACCGCTTGTTCCTGTAGTATATACCCTAAACTCAGCGTTTGAAGAACCTGCATACAAATCTTGCCCAAAAGCAAACAACATGGAACTATCTTTAAGGGCAGGAGTAGGACTTGTAGTAGAAGAAAAAGGACCATTTGCTGGTGGCTGAGCATGGGTAGTAAACAAAAAATGGCGAGATGCAGAATCTCTTCCAAGTTTAATAAACCCATTGGTACTAAATACAAACGAATCGTAAGGTGCATTATTGAATTCAAATGTAAATCCAATAGGAATAGGTGCCGAAAAAGCATCGTCTTTGTTTGCAACAGGAATGGTATCACCATTAGAACCTAGGTCAACATAGGTTGTTGCACTAGTAGTAAATCCTCCTGTTAAATAATTTAACTGTGCATTGGCAATAAATGCAAAGTTTAGAAATAAAAAAACCAATAAAAGTTTAATTGTAAATGTTTTTTTCATAATTTAATGATTTAAAATGTGCAGTGAAATTATGTAATTGTTTTTGTAATAGCAAGTTATTAAATTAGAAAAAACCGTAAATCCCTATATTTTGCCTTTTGTTGCGTATAGATTTTAAAAATTAGGTTTAAAATTTTACAATAAATGTACTAACAATTGCCTTCTACTTTTCGTAATCTTGAGTGCTGGGCAAATAGGTTGGTGACTTCGAATTAAAAAATGAAATAAGAGTTTTAACTCGTTATAATTAGCCCGTGTCAAAGACACTACATTCATTTAAAATCCATAGAGCGCTTCGCTAACTCTTCGGATAGTAGGGTTTTCGCATTCGCTAGCATCTTGCGAGTGAAAATATTGATAAGCCTCTGGCTGATTTTGAAAATGTAAATAAAAAGGGCGGGACGCCAATTAAACCCTCACTCGCAAAATGCGAGCGAATGCATAGAGTAGCCAAGGAATGCCTTGCATCTTCGCGTTTGTGTTGGCTATTTTTTACTTCCCTGTGCTTCCATATCCACCTGCACCGCGGTTGGTTTCGCTTAGTACGGTAGTTATTTCCCATTCGGCTGTTTCGTGTTTGGCTATTACCATTTGGGCTATTCTCTCCCCTGTTTTTATTTCAAAATCGTCCGTTCCTAAGTTTATTAATAGCACTTTTACTTCGCCTCTGTAATCGGCATCTATAGTGCCTGGGCTGTTTAATACCGTAATGCCGTGTTTAAATGCCAAGCCACTTCGTGGGCGCACTTGCGCTTCAAAACCTACTGGTATTTCCATAAATAATCCTGTTGGAATTAGTGCCCTGGTATTGGGTTTTAAAATAATTGGCTCTGCTATAAAAGCTTTTAAATCCATGCCAGCAGCATGTGCAGTTTCGTAAGCAGGTAATGGATTATTTGAAGTGTTTATTATTTTTATTTCCATAAAATTTTATTTGTTGTTAAAGGTTGTGTATTGTTTTAAATCGTTTTTCTATTACAAAAGCTACCGCAAAAAACGATAGTAATAAAATAGTGTTCATTGCATATAAATATAATTGTTCAGGTATTAAATCATTTACCATTTTGCTTATATAAAAAAGTAGTAAGGCAAATAAAGTATAACCAATAAATTTATTTACATGGTAGTGTATTGGATAATATTTTTTACCCATAAAATAGCTCACTACCATCATGCTAAAATAGCAAATAAAGGTGGCCCAAGCTGAACCTGTATAACCATAAATTGGAATCCAGATAAAGTTTAAAACCAAAGTAATAACTGCTCCCATTATTGAAATATTAGCCCCTTTTTTATTGTTATCAGATAGCTTATACCAAATAGATAAATTGTAATAAATACCCAAAAACATATTGGCTAATAAAAGTATGGGAACAACGTGCAAACCAGCATGAAACTTAACATCAATGTATTGTTTAAATACATCAATAAATAATGTAACCATTAAAAATAAACTCAAACAAATTATAACAAAATAATCCATCACTGTAGCGTAAATGGTACGTTTGTCAGTGGTTTTTGCATGGTTAAAAAAGAAAGGTTCAGCTGCAAATTTAAATGCTTGTATAAATAAGGTCATTAAAATAGAAAGCTTGTAATTGGCTGCATAAATTCCGTTCATTTCGTTAGCCAAACTAGCATTGGGGTACAAATATTTGATAAGTACTCGGTCAAGTGTTTCGTTAATCATTCCTGCAAAACCTACAATAATTAATGGTGCTCCATAAACCAACATTTGTTTCCAAACAGCAAAATCAAAACCCAATTGTATTTTCTTAATTTCGAAAATAAGCATAGGAACAGTAATTATACTTGCTATTAAATGGCTAATGAAAACATATTTTATACCTATTTCTCCATCAAATAGCGGAATCATTATTCCTTTGTTTTGCATGTAAGGACCTAATAAAAGAAAATAAAGGTTTAATAAAATACTTGTAAAAATATTTATGTTTTTAATAATGGCAAATTTTAATGGTTTGTTTTGCTGCCTTAAATAAGCAAAAGGCAGCATGGTAATTGCATCTAAACCAATAATTAATGCAAAATAAACTATATATTCTGCGTTATTAGGATACCGAATTAAAGAGGCAATTGGTTGCGAAAACAATATAAAAATAAGCATAAACGAAACCGAACTTATAATTACTGAAATTAAGGCGGTAGAATATATTTTGGGGTTTTCTTTATTGTCGTTTGTAAACCTAAAAAAAGCAGTTTCCATTCCGTATAATAGCAATACATTAAAAAAAGCTACATAACCATACATTTCAGATTGTGTACCAAAATCGGCTTTAGAAAACAAAGCAGTATGCAATGGCACCAGTAAAAAATTAAACATGCGCCCAACAATGGTACTTAAACCATAAACAGCAGTTTGCGAAGCCAGTTTTTTAATTGAACTCATCTTATATTTTTATACTTTACGGTTTAGTTGAATTGGTGATGCTTTGCTGTATGTAAGCCAATGTAAAATCGTATATTAATTTATAGGCTTCGTTGTATTTACTTAAACTAACGGCACTTGCTTTATCATCTATATCGTGGTAAAAATGGTAATCGCCCATTAGGTAAAAAAAGAAAGATTTAACACCAGCTTCAGTAAAATAATAGTGGTCGCTATTTTGTGCTTTTCCGCGCGAGTTTATGTTTGGTAAATAATTTCCTTGCTCGTTAATGTATTGTAATAGCTTAAATTCATCGGGAAACTCAGTAGCGTTTACAGCAGTCATCCCTTTATCGCCTGTAGCCATTAAGTCTAAATTTAATAATAATGCCATTTTATGGAGTGGAATTGAAGGATTTTGGGTATAATAAAAAGAACCCAATAAGCCTGCTTCTTCGCCAGCAAACGCAATAAAAGCAACTGAATAATTTAATGGTGCTTTTGAAATATTATTTACCATATCTAACATCATTGCTATTCCACTTGCATTGTCGTTAGCTCCCGGGAAAATTGCATTTCCAAACTTTCCTAAATGGTCGTAATGGGCAGTAATTACTATAAACGAATCAGGGTAAACTTTGCCTTTTACTATGCCTATAACATTTTGAGTTTGATGGCTAACAGGAAACGAATTAATATTTATATCCATTTCAATCATGGAATGTTTAATAGCATTTTTTTGAATATAAATAATTGGGAATTCGTCTCTTTCAGTTGCTACTGTCCAAGTAAATTTTTCTAAATTATTATAAATTAATCCCCTTGCTTTTATTTCGTTTTTTATAATTTTTTCAACCCTTTCTGGGTGTATAAACTTTTTGTTTTGTAAATCAGAAACAACTAAAAAATATTTCCTAAACGATTGTTTAATAAACTTTTCATACAAAAAATTATTATCAACTGTAGCTGAGTCAATATACATAATTTTAAACTTACCAATAATTGGCGGGCAACCCGCATTTACTATAAACTCACGCCCTCCTTCCAATCCTACTCCATCAATATTTAGTTCGGTTTCGCCAGGAAAAGTAATAACAGGAAAGCCAAAGTTTTGGTAATAATCAATAGTTGGGGAACTCAGTCTGTTTTTCCTAAATGTTTCTGCAATAAATTTAGCTGCTTTCTTATCCCCATCATTAATATACCCTCTTCCCGAGTATTCATCAGAACATAGTTTTTCAATTACTTGCTTGGCGTACTCTTTATTTTGAGCTTTTGAAATAATAGGCAATGAGCAGTAGGCAACTAGCAATAGGCAACTAGCAAAAGATCCATTGCCGTTCGGCTTTAGCCATGATGCAAAATTAGGT
>JBAXCN010000046.1:0-24796 GCA_037141455.1 Bacteroidota bacterium | reverse complement strand
AACGATTTAAATGTTTTTCCAAACCCAACCAAAACCAGTATTACTATTACCAATAAAACCAATATGGCAGGAAAAAAATACATCATTACCAACTTAATTGGCCAAACCGTAATTACAGGTAAACTAAACTTAGACGAAACAATTGTAAACCTAGAAACCCTAAAAAGTGGCGTTTATTTATTTAGCATTGATGGAATGAATAAGCAAAGTATAAAAGTAATAAAAGAGTAAAGACGCGATGCTTCGCGTCTCCAGCAAACACGGATGCCTTCGCTTCAAGCGAAGGCATCGGTTTGTTAAAAAAAACTTAGGTCATTCCGTAGGAATCTTCTTAGTTAGGCAACCATGTTAGCTAATGGAATATATGTTACCATACCAAGGAGATGCGCTGCATGACGAAAAGAAAAATACAAAAACCAAGTCATGCTGTAAGCATCTCCTTGGCTTTAACTAATTGTTTTCCATTAGCTATTTTGCCTATTTCAGTATTCCCACCGACAGTTTGGTTAAAGTTGGTTAAAACATAAACCTAAGGAATAAAAAACGACTATCTAATTTAGATAGCCGTTTTAGTTTTTGAATTAAATTTATTTAATTTTTAACCAATTTCTCACTATAACTATTACCAATATTATCCACTATCATGATTAAATAAATACCAGATTTTAAACTACTCGCATCTATTTCATTTTTGTTAGAACTTATTATTTCGTTACCTACTAAATCGTAAATAATAGCTTTCTCTAGTTTTAAATTATTTAATAAAGTAATGTGTATGGTTTCTGTAAATGGATTTGGATAAATACTTACTTGGTTATTTACTTTCAATTCATTCATTCCAATGGTAGGAGATACATTCACAGATAATGATTTTTGAACTCCAACACAACCTTGATTAGAGGTTTCTGTAACTTTTATCGTATTAATTCCAGTTGTTGTCCACTTTACTTGAATTTTATTAGAATCAGCACCTGATTGAATGGTTCCTCCAGATACTATCCAATTAAAAAACGAACCACTCAAACCATTTACCGAATAAGAAGCAGTATCTAATTTAGCAGCATTTACTTTACCTATAATATCGGAGGTTGGGGGTATTGGATTAACTGTTATGGTTACTGCTACTGAAGTATCTTTAAAAGTTCCTGAAACCACATACCTTTTAAACCAAGTGTTTTGGGTTAATTCACCTGGTGAATAATTGATGGTATTGGTGGATGGAATGGCTGTAAAACCTACTATTGAATTGATAGTTGAACTTAACCATGAGTATGAATAGCTACTAGTGCCGCCAATAGGTGTGCTGCCAGTTAAACTTAAAGGTACTGAACCAGTACAAATTGCCTGAGAATTTGCAACGATATTATTATCAATTGAAATAGTTACTTTTCGTATTCTTTGGTTACCAGCATCTGCTATATAAATATTCCCCGAACCATTTATCGCCACTGCCACTGGGATATTTAGTCTAGATGAAGTAGCTAAACTTCCATCACCAAAATAGCCTGCTGTCCCATTTCCAGCCACTGTGCTAATAATACCAGTTAAGGCTGTTACTTTTCGTATTCTATGGTTATTTACATCTGCAATGTAAATATTCCCTGAATCATCTACCGCTACTCCCTCTGGGAAATTAAGACTTGCCAAGGTGGCCGCACTGCTATCACCTCCATAACCATTAGTCCCATTTCCAGCCACGGTGCTAATAATGCCAGTTGAGGCAGTTACTTTTCGTATTCTATGGTTATCTTTATCTGCAATGTAAATATTCCCTGAACCATCTACCGCTACTCCCCGGGTATTTAGATTTGCGGAAGTAGCTACGCTGCCATCTCCTCCATAACCATTAGTCCCATTTCCCGCCACGGTGCTAATAATACCAGTCGAGGCCGTTACTTTTCTAATTCTGTGGTTAAGTAGATCAGCTATGTAAATATTCCCTGAACCATCTATCGCCACTCCCGTTGGGGTATTTAGATTTGCTGAGGTAGCTACGCTGCCATCTCCTCCATAACCATAAGTTCCATTTCCAGCCACTGTGCTAATAATACCTGTAGAGGCAGTTACTTTTCGTATTTTGTGGTTATAACCATCTGCAATGTAAATATTTCCTGAAACATCTATCGCCACTCCCGATGGGTGATCTAGTCTAGATGAAGTAGCTAAACTTCCATCACCAAAATAGCCTGCTATTCCATTTCCAGCCACTGTGCTAATAATACCAGTAGAGGCAGTTACTTTTCGTATTCTGTTATTAAAACCATCTGCAATGTAAATATTCCCTGAATCATCTACCGCTACTCCCTCTGGTAAATTAAAACTTGCCAAGGTAGCTGCGCTACCATCGCCTCCGTATCCTTCTACTCCATTTCCGGCTAGTGTTTTAATGTTTTGAGCATATGTTGATGCGTAAGTTAAAACACTAAAAGTAATTAATAATAGTTTTTTCATGGTTTTATTGTAATATTTTCTTTTATAGATTAATTAAAAATGCATTCAATATATGAATCAGTTTTTATTTACAAATTTATTTTTTCACTATAATTATCCAAGCCACAAAAAAATCCCGAAGCATTAGCTTCGGGATTTTCTTTTAAAAACTATCGTCCATCATCTATCATCTATAAATTAACTGACAACTATCAACTAAAAACTATTTCACAGGTGGTTTTTTATTGCCTCCTCCGCTATCTTCTACTACATCAAATCCCCATTCGCCTAAAACTTTTGGATTAACTTTGTTTTTACCCAATAATACATCACGTAAGCCAGTAATTAAAAATTTAGCATTTCCAGGTTCGTTTACCCTCGATTTTTTAGTAGTTCCTAAAGCAATATCCCTAGTTAAAGTTAGTTCTTTTGCTTCTTTGGTAAGTTCCTTTTGCTTGTTGTTAGCATCGGTAGCATCGGTTAGTTTTTGCTGTAGTTCGCTTAATTCAGTAGGAGTAAAATTGCTTTTCGTACCTAAAGCCAATTCTTTTTTTACAATGTTATTACCTAAGGTAATAAACTCTTCTACGTTGGTTGGAATAATAACTTTCATAATTTTTTTGTTTTTTAAGCTTCACTTCGCACTCTTATTTTTGGCAAAGATTCAGTATGTTTAAATTAATTTGATTTTAAAACGTAACTTTTCTATTTTTGATATTAATATTTACAAAAAATATTATTTTATTTTTGTAAAATATTATATTACAGACAATTAATTTGCAAGAGTAACTATACTTGGAAGCCTTCCAAGCATCCAAATAATCGTTTCAGCTATCCTTGGAAGCCTTCCAAGCGAACAAATAATCGTTCCAATTATCTTTGGAGGCGTTCCAAGCATACAAATAATCGTTCTAGTTATCCTTGGAAGCGTTCCAAGCATGCAAATAATCGTTCCAGTTATCCTTGGAAGCGTTCCAAGCCTAAAAATAATCGTTCCAGTTATCTTTAGAAGCCTTCCAAGCATCCAAATAATCGTTCTAGTTATCCTTGGAAGCGTTCCAAGCAAAATAATCTGTTTTTAATTTATGCAGTATAATTAGCCATAATAAAAATTTATAATAAAATGTAACCGATGAAAATTGAAGGCATCTATTGCGAAAAAAATGTTTATCATCTTTATGTTATCTTATTTGAAAACTTCTAAAATAAATTATTTTTGGCAAAACTTAAATTAAATGAAAAATATTTTACAAAAAATAATCCATAACCTACTATTGGTAATTGCATTATTAGTATTTGGAAAAGCTGCTTTTGCACAAGCCCCAACCATTACTTCTTTTAGCCCTGATAGTGCGTTAGTAAAAAAACCAGAAAATACAAAACAAATCATATTAAAATTAAAAAACAAAATTTTATTAAACAAATCATTTTACACTCAAGAAATAACTGGAAACAACAAAGTTGACTCCATTACTCAAAAATTTAATCCAATTAAAATAAAAAAACAAAGCTTAGGAAAAAAAAGCAAAGAATATATTTTTATTATTACTTTTCCAATTGGAACAAATGTTCAACAGGTAATAGATGAATATTACAATACAGGTGAAATTGAATATGCCGAACCAGACTATAAAGGTTCAGGAGGAGGGGAAACTGTTACACCCAATGACCAACATTATTTAAGACAATGGGGACTAAAAAATAATGGAACATTTTCTTTATCACCTTCTATTGCAGGTGCTGATATTGATATGGAAAAGGCTTGGAATATAGAGCAAGGTGATAGCAATATAGTTGTTGGTATCATAGATAGCGGAACAAAATTAGACCATCCCGAATTTGCCAATAGAATTTGGATTAATTACAATGAAATTCCATTAAATGGTTTAGATGATGACAGCAATGGATATGTTGATGACGTAAGAGGATATGATTTTGCAAATTCTGACAATAATCCAACTGATGATGATGGGCATGGCACTAATGTTGCGGGTATTATTGGTGCAAATGGAAATAATTCAATTGGTTACGCAGGAGTAGACTGGAATTGCAAACTAATGATTTTAAAAGGGCTTGATAATACTGGTTCAGGATTATATTCATGGTGGGCTGATGCTATATATTATGCTGTTGATAATGGAGCAAAAGTGATAAACATGTCTATTGGCGGGTTTGATACTTCAATAACACTAAAAAATGCTGTTTTATATGCAACAGATAACAATGTAGTGATTGTTGTAGCTATGGGAAATGAAAATTCAAATACAGTTAATTATCCAGCAGCATATACAGGTGTTATTGCAGTAGGTTCTACAAATTCAAATGATACTAGGTCTAAACCATTCTTTTGGGATAAAAAAAGTGGTAGTAACTTTGGAAGTCATATTTCTGTTGTAGCACCTGGTAACTATATTTACGGTTTAGATTACAAATTAAACACAAATTATGGTACTTATTATGGAGGTACCTCACAAGCTGCACCTTATGTTACAGGGCTTGTATCATTATTATTAGCTCAAAATCCAAACCGAACACCTGCACAAATAAAATCAATTATAGAGACAACAGCGGAAGATACAGTTGGAAACCCAAATGAAGATACTTTAGGATGGGATCGATATTATGGTCATGGTAGAATTAATGCATTTAAAGCATTATCAGTTGCGCCAAGTTCATTAGTTTACTCTCCATCAATTGTTGTGGCAACTAGAACCATTACTAATATAAACAGTTCTGTAACTTATTTAGGAGATTCAATTACTAGTTTTAGTATTACTCCAAGTTTACCAACTGGGGTTACTTTAAACAATTCGACAGGTTTAATTAGTGGCATTCCAACTGTTACTTTATCAGAAACTATTTTTACTATTACAGGCACTAATAATGGAGGAAATACTACTGCTAGTTTTACTTTAACAGTAAACCGAATTCCACCTACAGATTTAAAATACAAGGATTCGATAATTATAGCAACTAGAGAATTAACTGATATTAATAACTCAGTTACTAATTTAGGAGGTTTAATTACAAATTTTAGCATTACTCCTTTGCTACCATTTGGAGTTAGCATTAATACCTCAACAGGATTAATAAGTGGAATACCATTGATTAATTTACCGCAAACAGTTTTTACTATTACGGGTTCAAACAATGGTGGAAGTACTACTGCTAGTTTTACCTTAACCGTTAATTCACCCATTTCCATCAAATCAATTAATATCGAAACATTTTCAAATATCAATATCAAACCAAATCCATTTAGCAACGAAGTGGAAATTAATTTTATAAGCACTTCAAAAGAAACAACAAAATTGGTAATAATAGATGCACTTGGTAAAGAAGTTTTTGTTAAAACTATTCAATGTAATATAGGGAATAACAACATCATCATTGATGAAATGACTAACCTAAAATCGGGAATTTATTTTGCACGATTAGAAGGTAATAATGGTTTCAGTCCATCCTTTAAATTGGTGAAAAATTAAATATAACCGAAGCCTTTGCTATAGGCTTCTGCACTAAAACAACATCTAATTGTAATATTATTTTAAAAAACTAAATTTCTGTTCTTATGTTTGAAAAGGAAAATGGAGTTAGAATACGTAATTTTAGTTAATGAAAACGACCAAGAAATTGGGAAAATGGAAAAGCAAGAAGCCCACGAAAAAGCTTTGTTGCACAGGGCTTTTTCAATATTTGTTTTCAATGAAAAAAACGAGCTTTTATTACAACAACGTGCTTTGGGTAAGTACCACAGTGCTGGGCTTTGGACAAACACTTGTTGCAGCCACCAAAGGGTTGGCGAAAGTACTGAAATGGCAGCACACAGAAGGTTGAAAGAGGAAATGGGTTTTGATTGCGAACTTGCTATTAAAACAAAATTTATATACAAAGCTGCTTTCGAAAATGGCCTTACTGAACATGAATTAGACTATATTTTAGTAGGAAATTATAACGGAGAAGTAGAAGTAAATATAGAGGAAGTTGAAAGTTACAAATGGGTTTCGTTACCTTGGTTAATTGAAGATTTAAAAAATAATCCTAAAAATTATACTGCTTGGTTTAATATTATTTTAGAAAATTATTTAGGGAATTTAGAAGCATAATATTTTTAAAGTATTGATTAATAGTTAATGATATTTATAACAATTATAAGGTCAATTTTTTTCCTATCTTTTATCATTGTTTAGAATAATTCTAAATAATATTGTTGCACCACTAAAATCAATATTTAAATAATGAAAATTAAGTTCCTTTTAATTGCAATAGTGCTAATAGCAATTAATAATAAAGTACAGTCTCAAAATGCAGATACTACCAAAACTACACTTTTAAATGAATTAGTAATAAAAGAGCAGAAAAATTTGGGTGGAGTAGAGCGTATGCCTGAAATTAAAGACAATGTAATATATTCAGGTAAGAAATCGGAAGTAATTTTATTAGATAAAATAGCAGCAGATTTAAGTATAAACAATACCCGACAAATTTTTAGTAAAGTACCAGGAATAAACATTTGGGAAAACGATGGTTCGGGCATTCAAACTAATATTTCAACTAGGGGTTTAAGTGCCAATAGATCGTGGGAGTTTAACGTAAGGCAAAATGGGTACGACATAACCTCTGAAGCATTTGGATACCCTGAAACCTACTACACTCCGCCAACCGAAGCTTTATCGAAAATAGAAATTGTAAGGGGTGCTTCTTCTTTGCAATATGGAACTCAGTTTGGTGGGTTATTAAATTATCAAATAAAAAAAGGACATGCCACTAAAAAATTAAGTGTTGAAGAACAAGTAACATTTGGAAGTTACGGTTTGGCTAATTTTTATTCGGCAATAGGTGGCACTATAAAAAAACTAAATTATTATGTGTTTTTACACGACAGACACGCGAATGGTTGGAGGCAAAATAGTAGGTACAATACCAGGACTTTTTTTGTTTCGGCCAATTATCAATTTACTAAAAAATTAAATGTAGCTTTTGAATATACCAACATGGATTATTCGAGTCAGCAACCGGGAGGATTAACCGATAATCAATTTAAAACAAATGCGCAACAATCGAGCAGAGCAAGAAACTGGATTGGAACACCATGGAATGTAGCTGCATTAACTATTAAATACGATATTTCGCCAAAGGTTAATTTAATTATAAAAACTTTTGCAAGTATGAGCGAAAGAAACAGTGTAGGAAATTTAAATGCAATAAATATTAAAGACAGTATTAATCCACTTACATTGGCTTATAATTTACGCAGAGTAGATAGAGATTTTTATCAAAATATAGGCACAGAAGCAAGGTTTTCATACAAATATAAATTATTTAAACAAAGCCATACTTTAGCTGGTGGAGTGAGGGCGTATGTAGGAAATACGCAAAGAAAACAAAGAGGTACAGGTAATTCGGGTTCCGACTTTGATTTTAGTTTAACCAACAATCAATATGTTACCGATTTAAAATTTAGCACTACTAATTATGCATTTTTTGCCGAAAATATTTTTCAAATTACCAATAAATTTAAAGTAGTTCCTGGCATTCGTTTCGAAAATATTTACAATAAAATAGAAGGAACAATTAATAGTAATGCTAGTTCTATTGTTCCTCAAACAAGCAATAGAAATGTATTATTAGCAGGTATTGGCTCTGAGTATTTGGTAAGTAGTAAAACCAATATTTATGCTAATATTTCACAAGCGTATCGTCCAGTTACTTTTTCTGAATTTACTCCAGCAAATGCCACAGAAGTTATTGATCCAAATTTAAAAGATGCTAATGGTTATAATGCCGATTTTGGTTACAGAGGAACGGTTAAAAACTTTTTAAATTTTGATGTTGGCTTATTTTATTTGAATTACGATAACAGAATAGGAACCATTTTACAAAACGGAGCAAATTTTAAAACCAATATTGGCCAATCGGTAAGCCAAGGAATGGAATCATTTATTGAAATAAATCCATTTAAAATATGGAACGAAAATCCAAAATGGGGAAGTATTAGTTTGTTTACTTCAAACTCATTTATTGATGCTAAATATGTAAGTTCGAAAGAAACAGATCCAACAAAAAGTTACAATGGCAAGCAAGTAGAAAATGCACCAAGATTTATAAATAGAATGGGTTTAACTTATACTTTAAAAACATTTACAACTACTTTCCTTTACAGCAGCTCAAGCGAAATATATACTGATGCTTTGAACACTGAATTGCCAAATGCTTCTTCGCAAATTGGAAAAATTGAAGGCTATAAAGTTATGGATTTATCGTGTGCTTATGTTTTTATGGAAAATTGCAATATTAAAACGGGAGTAAATAACTTAACTGACGAAGTATATGCTACACGCAGAGCAGGTGGTTATCCTGGGCCGGGTTTATTGCCCGGAAATGGCAGGACTTTTTATGTAAGTTTTGGAGTAAACTTTTAATTTATTGGCTTTCCACTATAAAAGTCTAACACTTTTTTCCTAAATACCAATTCGTATTTTGCTTGGTAATAATCTGTTTGAGCTTTTATAAAATTATTTTTCGAAACTAAATAATCAGTTAAACTTAAACCTCCTAATTCGTATTGTTTTTCGCTAATATCTAACGATTCTTTGTTTGCATCTAACGAAACTATTGAAGCATTATGACGAAGTTGAGCATTTTTAAAATTTAAATAAGCAGAATTAATACTTTTAAATAAATTTAATTGTGTTTGTTTTTCGTTTAAAGAGGCAACTTCCATTTGAATGGTGGCTCTTTGTATGTTGCTATTTACATTATACCCGTTAAAAACTGGCATACTCAATGTTAAACCTATTGATGTACCAAAATTGTTTCTAAATTGGCTTGCAAAAGGAGTCATTTCGGAGCTTGTAGGAAAAGTTTGACTGACCAAAGAATAAACAGGAACTTGGGTTGTGCCATTTAAGTAATATCCTATTTGCGGATTATTTATAGTTTGAAAATTAGTTAAAGTAGTTCCTAAAGTAGTGTAAAACGAACTTAAACTACCATTAATTGATAAGCGAGGGCTTCTTGCCCCAAGGGCAATATAGCGTTGCAAATCAGAGCTTCTTTTACGGTTTTTTACTGCCAACACATCAGGACTTTGTTTTTCAAAATCGGTGTAAATAGCCAATGGGCTTCTTAATTCATCTTCAATTAATATTTTATTCAAATCTATTTTAACTATTTTATTGGCAGAATCTGGAACTAAATCTATCAGTTGCCATAAGTCTAAATAGTTGCTTAAAAGTAAATTGTTTTGTGTAATTAAATTCAACTCTTCATTGGCCAACTGCGCTTTAAGTTGTAGCAATCTGCTTTTATTTACTCCACCCAAATCAAAAAGCTTTTGTTGGCGTTCTAACTGCACTTTTGTAGTGTTTACTTGGTTGTTTGCTGCTTCATAAATTTCTGTTTGCAAAAGCACTCTTAAGTAGGTGTTGGCTACATTTAGTTTTAAATTGTTTTTTGCATTTTCTAAATCATTTTTACTTGCTAAATAATCACTTTCTCTTAATCTGATGGTATTGCTATTTTGAAAACCATTAAACAACGTCATGCTTGAAGAAGCGCCAAAACTATTGGTAGTAAACGATAAATTTTCCGGAGTATTTGTTCTTGGGTTAATGTTAAAACCTGTTTGCCAATTATTGTTTGCTTGTGCATTTAAGTTAGGTAAAGCCGAAAATTTACTTTGATTCACATCAATTTTTGCGCTTTCAGTTTGTAAATTTTGCTGTTTGGTTTGTATATTATTTTGCAACGCAATTTGCACACATTCTTCTAAACTATATGTTTTTTGGGCAAAAATAGGATTTGAAATCAATGATATAACGATTGATAACAAAACAAGCTGGAAATATTTTATAAGCATAAAAAAATTTTAATTTTTAAAAATAAACACAAATTCAAGTTTATTTTGCAGCGCAAAATAATGTTTAAATATAAAATACCTTATATACTTCAATTGTTTTATCCAAATTATACATGGAAGGTAAATACACAACAAAAAGTGGTTTATTTTACTTTCGATGATGGTCCACATCCTGAAATAACGACTTGGGTTTTAAGCGAATTAGCAAAGTACAATGCAAAAGCAACTTTTTTTATGGTTGGTGCAAATATTGAAAAATACCCTGATACATTTGAAAAAGTAGTACAGTCGGGAAATGCAATTGGTAACCATACTTTTAACCACTTGAACGGATGGAAAACAAAAGATGAAAATTATTTTGAGAATATAAATAAGTGCAAAGAATTTATTGAAAGCAATTTGTTTCGCCCACCTTATGGACGAATAAAAAGCAAACAAGCCAAACATATTTTAAAGAAATTTAAAGTAATAATGTGGGATAAATTAAGCAGAGATTATGATGAAAATTTAAAAATTGACGAAAGCTTAAAAGCCATGAAAACTTTGCCTGCAAAAGGTTCTATTTTTGTATTTCACGACAGTGAAAAAGCGTTTAAAAATTTAAAAATATTACTTCCTGAATTATTGAAATTTTATAGTTTAAATGGCTATCAATTCGAAAAATTAAGTTAAGTGTTTTAAAAGCGTTTGTAGTTTATTTTCTGTTTCTTGCCATTCTTTATTTGGGTTCGAAAGCTTAGTAATGCCGCAGCCAGCATAAGCATGTATGTGATTTTTAAAAATTTCCATACATCGAATATTTACAAACAAAGAGGTAGTATTTTTTTGTTTTATACCAACCAATCCTGAATAGAAACCTCGATTTAAATTTTCGTTCTCTTTTATAAAATCAAGCGCTGCAAGTTTAGGTAAACCAGCAAGTGCGGGAGTTGGATTTAATTCTGTTAAAAACAAATTGGTTTTATTTTCTTGTTTTTCTAAAGTGTAATTGGTAATAATGTGTTTGATGTTTCCAGCATTTATAGTTTCTGGGCCTATTTTATTTTTTATTTCTAGTTGGTGTTTTTTTGCTAATTCTTCAATATAAATTTCAACTTTATGTTGCTCATCCCTTTCTTTTTGCGTCCAATTCATATCTGCATTTATATGTAAAGTGCCAGCTAGTGCAGTGGTTTCAATGTTGTTTTCATTTACTTTTAACAATAATTCGGGTGAAGCAGCTACCCAAGTTCCGGTAACACTACTCGAAATGGCATAAACAAATGCATTTGGATAGCTTAAACATAAATTTAAAAAATAAACATTTATATTCATTTCGTAATTAATGTTTTGTTTAAAACACCGTGCAAGTACTACTTTAGTTAATGAATTGCTGGTGCTCATTAAATCAATTGCTTTTTGGGTTTTAGCAATAAATTGTGTTTCTAAATCGTATTGGTTTTTGTTATTTTTACTATAACTTATTACTTCAAATTTTTCAATTTCTTTATTTAAAACACAATGGAAAGCACGGTTAGCTTCATTAAAAGGAGCAATGTAAAACACCTCTTGTGAAATATTATTTTCAAATGAAATTGGCTTTAAGTCATTTTCTATTAAACCACTTCTTTTTACTATTTGGTTTGTATTTGGTAGTCGATAAAAAACGGTAGCTTTATTCAAATTCTTATTTTTTTATTTCAATAACGCTCATGGTTAATCTGCTGATACAGCAAAGTTTTTCATTGTCATCGGTTATTTTTATTTCCCAAACTTGTGTGCTTTTTCCCAAATGCAAAGGAACTGCTTTTCCATATACCCAACCTTTATTAGCCGAGCGTATGTGATTTGCATTTATATCTAAACCTAATGCTACATATTTTGATCTATCGATACATAAATTTGCAGCCATACTCCCAACAGTTTCGGCAAGCGCACAAAAAGCGCCACCATTAACTACCCCAAGTGGTTGAGTTGTCCTGTGGTCAACTGGCATTTTTGCTACTAAATAAGCTTCACAAACTTCTATAAATTCAATTCCTAACCATTCGCTCATGGTATTTTCATTTCGGTTTTGAATGGCTTTTAAAGTTATTTCTGGTGTAATAATTATAGACATATCATGCAAATAAACATAAACAATTTAAACGGTCAATATTTGTTCAAAAAAAAAGTCATTGAATGAATATCCAATGACTTTTTAAAAAATATATTATTAAATGTTACCACTCATCTTCGTCAACTAATTTTGGATCTTTCATTGAAGATTTAAATTTTGCTATTGTGGCATTTATTTCAGTGTCAGCGTATCTTAAAATGATATCGTTTCCTCTAATATTTGTAGTTGAATTATAATAGTATTCAAAATAATTTCTAAAAGGTTTTCCATTTGCTGGAACTGGCCCTTGGTGAACTAAATTAGTTATTGTATACTTATATCGTCCTTCTTTTATTAAAACCGTCATTCTAAACTCGTATTTTCCTATGCTTTTTTTGTTGTATTTATTGGCATAAGAATAAGCAGTTATGCTTCCTGACATAATAATTTTTTGACCGTATTTTTGTAATTCAAATTTAGTTTTATCTTTTCCAAAAATGCTTTCACCAAATTTTTTAGCTCGTGTATATAACGAATCGCTTCCGCTTTCTTCTTGTTCTACCACACCCGAATAGGTAATTAAATTTGTGTTTGAGTCTAAATTTAAAACTATTCTCTTGTATTTTGTACCATCTAAATTGGTTGTTTCGTCAGCTGAATTTGAAACACTGTCTTGGTTTGAGTTGTTATTATTAGCAGTCGAATCAACATAACTGTAATCAATTGTAGGCGCATTTTGATCTTGTTGAGCAAATACAATTCCTGTAATTACAGAAAGTAAAATGGTTAATGAAATGTTTAAAGTTTTCAATTTTATTATGAATGTTTAATTTTTTTTGAGTTCCAAAAGTAGGAAAATTCTTTTAATTTGTAATACTTTTTTCAGTTGCTTGCTAAATATTTACATTAATCTGCGCATTATTTATTTTTTAATTGTAACGTTGTTTAGCAATATTTTAATTTATGAAATCAATTTTATTTTTACATGGTGCTTTAAATTCATCTTCTCAATTTATTGATTTAAAACTTAAGTTGATTGGTATTTTCAATTTTCATGCCATTAATTTTAGTGGGCATGGAGGAAATTTAATTCCGTTAAATGGATTAAATTTTGATGTTTTTGTAAATGATATTTTAACTTATTTAGATACCAATAAAATAGAAAAAATTAACTTGTTTGGATACAGTATGGGCGGCTACGCGGCTTTAATGTTTGCTTTAAAATACCCTCAACGAGTTGAAAAAATAGTTACATGCAGTGTTAAATTAAAATGGGATTTGGTATCAGCTACTAAAGAGATTGAGTTTTTAAATCCAGAAAAAATGTTAGAAAAAGTTCCAATATTTGCAAATAATTTAATGGTTTTACATGGAATGAATGTTTGGAAAGATTTATTAAAAAGTACTAGTAATATGATGATGGATTTAGCGAAAGGTCAACTTTTATCGGACGATGATTTTTTGAAAATTAACCACCCAGTTTTATTAACTATTGGCGACAGAGATAAAACAGCAAACCTAAACGATACAATAGATGTTTATAAAAAATTAGCAAATGCCCAATTGCTTATCATTCCAAATACACCACACGAGTTTAATAAGATTGATTTAGATTTATTAACACATGAAATTAAATTATTTTTTAATTAATATTTTAAGGCACAATTATTGAAAATTTAAAAGAACAATGAAAAAAATTATATTAGGATTAACAGTTTTATTTTTCTTTGGATCATTTACTCCAGCAGAAAAAGAATTAAAATGGCTTGATTGGAATACAGGTTATCCATTAGCCAAAAAAAATAATAAAATTATTTTGGTAGATGCTTATACCGATTGGTGTGGGTGGTGCAAAAAAATGGATAAAGATACTTATACTGATAAAGATATAATAAATATGCTCGATAGCCATTTTGTAGTAATAAAGTTTAATCCAGAACTTACAGATATTGTATATGATTTAGATGGAAATAAATTAACCGGGCGAGAACTTTATGGGCAATTGTGTCAAGGTAAACCATCGGGTTTTCCTACCACTTATTTCATACAACCCAATAAAAAACAAATTCAAATTGCTGCGGGTTATTTAGGCCCAATTGATTTTAAAAAGACATTGATTCAAGTAAGAGAGATTTTAAAATAAAAAAGTTGCTTTTTAAGCAACTTTTTTAAAAAATTATCAATAAAGTATTATAAAATGGATTAGATGCCATTTTACAGTGCAATAATCTATTGTCCTTGTGCCAATGAATATGCGGCTTTCTCGCCAAATTTTCTTAGTATTTCTACCGAAGTAACAAATATATCTTTGGCTATTTTACCTGTTAATTCATACATTTCATTAATATTGGTTTGGGAACCATTTACTGCTTCTATTCTTACTCTATATTGGTCAACACACTCAGTAAAAACTGAACCTGTAGGCCACACTTGCGTTCCTCTATTCGAAATCATAATTAGTTTTAAACCTTCGGTTAAATGTTTTTGAATGATTGGAGCAATTAAATCAGCAGTTTTATCGCTTTCTACAAATAAATCAACACCTACTACGCTTTCAATAATGCCCGCAGCGCGTGGTGTTACCATAACTTTTTGATTTAACGGTCGCATAGGTAAATGAAAATTAGCTGTAGCTTTAGTTTCGCGTGCTTTATTGGTTTCTGGTTCTTTCCCTAAATTTTTTATAATGGTATTTGCAAAATCGGTAGTACTTAAACCTGGAATGGTTTTATCACCAAAATCGCCTGTGTGGGCTCCATTTGCTAAAGTATACAACAAAGCATTTTCAATTAAATTGGCTTTTTCCATGATACCCAAATGGCGCAACATCATTAATCCGCTTAGTAGTAATGATGTTGGATTTGCCAAATTTTTTCCCATAATATCGGGCGCGGTGCCATGCACAGCTTCAAATATAGAAATATTTTCACCAATATTTGCTGAAGGTGCAAAACCCAAACCGCCAACTAAGCCAGCACATAAATCACTCATTATGTCGCCTTGTAAGTTGGTTAAAACTACTACTTGAAAACTTTCTGGTTTTGATACCAATTTCATTGCTAAATCATCCACAATAATATCATTGGCTTCAATTTCAGGATAAAGTTGAGCTACTTCATAAAAAGTTTCTAAAAACAAACCATCGGTAAGTTTCATAATATTTGCTTTATGGGCACAAGTTACTTTTGTAAAACCTTCTTTGCGTGCCATTTCAAAAGCAAATTTGTGAACCTGAATACTTCCTGGACGGGTTATAAACCTGCGGCAAAGCGCTACATCTTGCGAAAGCATGTGTTCTATTCCACCATAAGTTCCTTCAATATTTTCTCGAACAATAGTTAAGTCAATTGGAATTCCTGCTTTTGAAAAAACAGTATTTACACCTTGCAACGACTTAAAATGTCGCCTATTTGCAAAAGTACTCCAAGTTTTACGAGCAGTTACATTTATACTTTTTACGCCTTTTCCTTTTGGTGTTTCCATTGGTCCTTTAAATAAAATACCATTGGTTTCAACACTTAGTTTGGCTTCATCAGTCATGCCAGTTCCAAAACCCTTATCATATATACTTTTACCCATATCAATAAATTCGTATTGAAGAGGAACTTCAGCGGCATTAAATATATTTAATACAACATCCATTATTTCAGGTCCTATTCCATCGCCTTTTGCTACCGATATTTTTATTTTACTCATTCTATTATTTATGTTTTTTAAAAGTTTGCAAATCTATGTCTAACATTAAATTTTTCTGTATTTTTTTGTATTTTTTTTGTTGTTTAGTTTTTAATTATTTTAATATAATTATCATCCTTTTATGATTTTTTACTACAAAAGTTTTTAAAAGTAATTATTTGGTTAAATTCGAATAATATATGAAAAAAATAAAATATACATTAATACTGTTTACATGCTTAATTTTAAATGTTTCATCGCAAACTTTAGAGAATAAATGGAATATAAATATTTACGGAGGTAAAAACGATTATGTAGGTTCTTATTCTAAGTCAATAAGATTTTTTGATTCGTATTTTTTTACTTCAGGCTTACAATTTAGTAAATATTATAACTCCAAGTTCGATTGGGCAATAGATTTTAACCATGGAGTTTGGTCTTATTCTCCTAATGACAATGATTATTTTGTAACAAGAGGTTATCAATCGTATAGTGCCTCAATAAGATATAGGCCATTTAGGTTAGATACTAAAAAAATTAGTCCTTTTGCGGCTATAGGTTTTGGTACTAGGTTATTTACTACTCCAATTTCTGGTATTAAAGAGTCGAATTACGATATAATTTTTCCAGTAATTTTGGGAATAGATTTTAAATTAGGAAAGCATACTGCTATTAGATACCAAACAGTTTTTGGTTTTACTAATAGCAATTTAAATGACGGAAGCTTAGGAACTGAAAATAATATTTTTACAAAAGATGCGTTTTTTTCAAATAACTTAGGTTTTGTATTTCATATTGGACCTTTACCAAAGAGAGTAAAAAAACCCAAGCCAATAAAAGCAGTTAAAATAGAAATAATTGATAAAGACAAAGATGGTGTGCCTGATGATGAAGATGAGTGCCCAGATGTACAAGGAATTGGGAACTATAACGGTTGTCCTGATAACGATAAAGATGGGGACGGAATCCTAAATGAATTAGATAAATGTCCAGAAATAAAAGGAGAAGCAAGATTTAGTGGATGTTTGGATTCGGACAATGATGGGATATCAGATTTTAATGACAAATGTCCAAATGTTTACGGAAAACTAACAACATCGGGCTGCCCAGATAGCGATGAAGATGGAGTTTCGGAAGATGTAGATAAATGTCCCACTGAGTTTGGACTTGCAATTAATAATGGTTGCCCAGATTCAGACAATGATGGAGTAATTGATATTATTGATAAGTGCCCAGCAGTATTTGGAGTTAAAGAGTTAAATGGATGTCCAAAAACAGTAACTTTAAATAATGAAAAATTGAAAGAATTAGGTAAAGGAATTCAATTTGAAACGGGAAGTTCTGAGTTTAAAACTGCTTCTTATATTATTTTAAACCAAATAGCAGTTGAACTTAGAAACAATTTAGACCTTAATTTAATAATAGAAGTACATACTGATAATAAAGGAAATGCCGATAAAAATTTAATCCTTTCTAAAAAAAGAGCAATTGTAATAAAAGACTATTTGATTAGCCAAGGAATAAGTGCCGTTAGACTTTCGAGTGCTGGATTTGGAGGAACCAAACCTATTGCAAACAATAATACCGAAGAAGGCAGGACTTTAAACCGAAGAGTTGATTTAATTTTAAAATAATTATAAAAGCCATTTTTTAATTATAAAAGTATTAATCAATTTGAGGTATATTTTTTATCAAAAATCAATATATTACTAAGTACAACATACAGCTTATTTTTTAAAAAGAATATTTAAACCACATAGGAACATAGAAAACAAAGAGTTTAAAAAACTATTTAAACTTTTTTATAAAAAAAAGTATATTATCATTATAAAAGCCTATGCATTCTATGTTTCTATGTGGTTTTATTTTTACAGAGTAATAGTTTGTTTTTAGAAACATTAATTGACGCGTATTACAGTTGATTCAGTTTTAAATAATATGTTATTTCTGAATTTCTTTATAAACTCAAAATCATTTCACACACTTTTTTATCGATAGGAAAAGTAAGCATATTGGGGTTTAGTTTGTTTAGATGAACCCAATTAAAATGTAATATTTCTATTTTGTTGTTTTCTATTATTTCAAAGGGCATTAAATTAATTTCAATTGGATTTGTATTTGCTTTTACTTTGTAATAAATAGCTATTAATTGATCAGAATTTTTAAATGCACTAGGTTGAAAAAAATCGGTAGTATAAAAATGATTTTCTATTTCAATAGGTAAGTTTATTTCTTCTATAAATTCGCGTTTTAAGCATTCAATTGTTCCTTCTCCAAGTTCCATTCCTCCACCAGGAAATTTTGTGAATTTAAAGTCTCCAATTTGCTCATTTACCAGTAAAATTTCTTGTTGTTGATTAATTAAAATACCATAAACCCTGATATTAAATTTTGATATCATTTTTTTAAATTATCTAATGAATAAATAATTCCAAAACTTAAATTTAAAAACCAAGGTTTTGCTTCTATTAGGCCGCTGCTTACACCCAAAGGAAAATAGCCTAACATAGGTTGTGCTATAATTTTTAATTGTTTGCTAAAGTTATAATCCAAACGTGTTCCTAACATTAAATTTGCTGTTACTGCACTACCCTTAAAGCCAGTACTATCTAGCGAAAAACTACTTTTTTCATCTATTTTAAAACCGGTGCTTAACACGGCATTAATATCGTGTTTTAATAAAATATTACAACCTATACCTGTACTTAACGATACTTTTATTTTTGAAGCTATAGCTTTTGTATTTAAGTGATAATTAAAAATAACTGGAATTTGCAAATATTGATAACGGTAGTTTAAATTAATGTTGCGTTCCACATTTGTGTTTTCTTGTATTACACCTGTTGGTCCCCCAATTCCAGGGTAAGTTATTTCATTATATTTTAAGTCATTTAACTGTCGTTGGTGCCCTAAAACAATATAACTTAATCCAAATTGTAAGTCTGATTTTCTGCTTAATTGATAAATAATACCAACTTGAGGATTAAAAGTTAAACGCCAAGTTTCTTTAGCAGATATTGAATCTTGGTACTGCATGATGGTTTGTCCATTACTCAAAACATTACTGCTGCTTGATGAGTTGAATGAACCATTAAAAACAGCGCCAAAAGTAGTATAAAAGTTAAATTTACTTTTACTATTTACTTGTGCAATACTTTGTACTATAAAAGCTAACATTAAACAAATAAGAAAGCTAGTCTTTTTCAAATTCAAGTTCATCATCATTATTGTTTTTTTCTTTAGGTTTTTGTTTGTTCTTATCTGTTTTGGTAGGTATACCAAATTCTTTTTTTATAATTTCTTTAATGGTTTCGCCTTCTTTTTTAATAGATACTTTAACAGTTTCTTTTGCTTCTTTTTTATTGTAAGTAAACTTTAAATTATCGAGCATTCCGCGCATGTTTATAAACAAATTTATTCCTTTGCGTTTTTCATCTTCTTCGCCAAACGCATTGTCTTTTGGTTTTAGTTTTTTACTTAATATTTCAGTTAAATTAACTTTAAAATTATAGTCTAAAAAATTGTCAAAATTTTGGCTTCCACTTAAAGTAATATTCACTGCATTGTTTTCAATTAACATTTTAGGAATTATTATTGTTTGCTCTTTTATTTCAATGGTATTATTTAATTCGGCAAACTTTAAATTTTGCAAATCGGTTAAACTCACAAATTTGCTTAACGCTTCCATAGGAGTATAGTTTATTATTTCTCCATTGGTAATTTTTGCTTTAATAAATGCATGTATTTTATCTGTTTTACAGTTTAGTTTTTCATCCCAAACACCAGTAAAATCAACAGATCCATTATAAATTCCTTTTATGTTTTTATCAATAATATTGGTTTGTCCAAAATTATTACATTGCATAAAAGCATCAGTAATATTTATATTTTTTAAATCTATTTTACTATCTACAAAATAATTACCTTGATCACTGTTTAATACTTTAGTGTTAAAATTTATTGAACCATTGAATGCATTTAATTTACCTTGGTTTATTTCTATTTGCATAGGTAATACTTTAATAAGGCAACTTACATTTTGAGCCTTAAAATTATTGTATTTAAGGTTATCAATATTAGCGTTAAGATTTAGAATTATATTTTTTGGTAAATTGTATTTTGTATCATTTTGCGCAGCAGTGTTATTTTCGGGCATAAACACCACTTGCTCTAAATCTACATAATTACTTTTGTAGTTAATATTTGCATTTAAATTTTCATTTTTTACAAATGCATATCCTAAAACATTTATTAATTTACCACTCATATTTATATCCGAATCTTTTAGTTTTATGATACAATTTTCAATTGATAAGTCAGCGCCATTTAACGCAAATTCAGCATTTATATTGTTTATAGTTTTGGGTAAGTTTTTAGTTATTAAATCAGTTACTGTAAGCTTGAATTTTCCATAGTTTCCTGCTTGTTTCCATATATTGCTTAGGTCTTTATTTGCTAAATCAGCTTTAATTTTTGTGTCAAATTCTACATTGCCCTTTATACTTTCTATTGATTGATTTGGAAATATTTTAAAAACATTTTCTAAGTTTAAATTACCCAATATACTCAAGTCAATATTCGGATTTTTAAAGTTTTCTACTACAAAATTTCCTTTAATTTCATCATTCATTAAATTGGCATTTATATTATTTAACGACAATAAACTAGTACTTAAATTTTGGTTTTTTCCATTGCTATATTTCCCTTTTAGCGAAATGTTGTTTAGCGAAATATTCATTTCTTTGTTTATGAAACTACCATTATTTATTCCAAAATCTACCAGAACAGAAGGGCTCGTTTTATCTGAAATGGAACCAATAACCGAGCCTTTAAAATATACAATCCCTTTACTTTCATAGTCTAATATCTCTTTAGGTATTTTAACTGGTAAAATACTTATTAATGAAGCAATACTTATTTTTTTCGAATCAAAGGTTAAGTAAATATCGTTTGCTTTAGGCTTGCTTTGAAACTTGCCGTTTAATTCTAAATCTAATTCATTTAATTGTAATGCAGTATTGCTAAAAATATATGTTTTAGTTTGATTATTTACCGAAATTGCACTTTTTAATATTAGTTTTTTATCAGTAATATAATTTAAACTGTCGCTTGAAATTGAATAAATAAAAGCATCTGCATCTATATTTAAGTTAAATTTATCGCTACTAAATTTTCCATTAAAAACAGCTTTGTTAATATCGGTTTTGTAGTATTGTAAGCTTTGTAAATTATTGTAAGTAAATTTTATTTTATTTAAATTTACTTTATCAAGTTGAACTAAGAAAGCAATATTGTTTTTTTTATTTTCAGTTGATTTATTAATTATATCAAAGTTAGAAAGTCCATCTTTATTTACAAATAAATCAAGCGAAGCACTATCAATAGTTATAAACTGAATTTGGTATTTTTTATTAAAAATATCTTTTATGTTAAAGCCTAAATAAATGTGGTTTGCTTTTATAATTGTATTTTGTTTGTTTGATAATAATACACCTTCTAAATCTAAACTTACATTAGGGAAATTTTTAAAAATAGTTACGTCTGTTGAATGTACTTTAAGCTCGGCATTAATATTTGCATTAATTTGTTCGATTACAAATTCTGTTAATATTTGTTTATTATTAAATAAATATCCAACAATACCAATTGTTATAAATGATATAATTAAGAAAGTTAATAGTAATATTTTAAAAATTTTTTTCACAGGTATTTAAATAAACGCAAAATTGTAGTTTATATTTTAATTTAAAAACAAGGTAAAATACACATAAATGTAAAAGTGTAGTTTATTTTATTTGTAAGATTATAAGGCAATAAGGCAATAAATCGGTTTAAAATTAAAATAGATTTGTGTTTTTTAAACATAAATCTATATTTGCACTCCCCAAAACAAAGCAAATGTTTTGTTTTATGGAGGCATAGCTCAGCTGGTTCAGAGCATCTGCCTTACAAGCAGAGGGTCACAGGTTCGAATCCTGTTGCCTCCACAAAAAGGCTTCAATTAATTTTGAAGCCTTTTTTTTGTTTAAATATTTAAGAAATATTTTAATTGCTTTACAACCACAAACAATATAATTGGTTCAAGTAGTATATTTTATAATAATATTGAATTCAATTTTTATCAATTTCGCCTTTGCAAAAACCAAATTGTATTGATATACTTGAACAGATTATAATATGACTGAAGAACAAATAAATAATTTAAAAGAAGCATTGCAATTTTCACCCAATAATGCTGTTTTGCGTAAAATGTTGGCCGATGCTTTGTTTAATTTAACTCGATATAATGAGGCAGAAAATGAGTTTAAAACTTTGTTAGAAACCGATGCCAGTTCAAGTACCAAAACAGGTTTGGCCAAATGCTTTTATCAATTAAATAAAATAGAAGCCGCACATATTTTATTGGATGAAATATTGAAAAATGAACCCGACCATGCCGAAGCAAATTTTTATTTTGCAAAGGCTTGTTTTAGCAAACGCGATTATAAGCAAGCTAAACAATCGTACGATTTTGCAAGTAGTTTAAACGATGACTTTGAAGACTTAGACTTTGAACAACAAATAAATCAAAAACTACGCGAAAGTGGTTTGGCAGTTGCAAACCTTACTGAAAGTTTGGACGAAGATGACGAGCCCTTTTTTGCCGACATGGAAAAGCCCAAAATAAATTTTAGCGATGTGGGTGGAATGGATAAAGTAAAAGAAGAAATTGCATTAAAAGTTATTCACCCACTTACCAATCCTGAAATTTACAAAGCTTTTGGCAAAAAAATTGGTGGTGGAATTATGTTATATGGTCCTCCGGGTTGCGGTAAAACACATATAGCGCGTGCAACTGCAGGCGAGATAAAAGCTAATTTTATATCGGTAGGAATAAGCGATGTGTTAGATATGTGGCAAGGCAATAGTGAAAAAAACTTGCACTCGTTATTTCAAAAAGCCAGGAATTCAACGCCATGTGTTTTATTTTTTGATGAAGTAGATGCCATGGGTGCTAGCCGTTCCGACATGCGCAATAATAGTTCAAGATTTTTAATCAATCAGTTTTTGGAAGAAATGGATGGCGTAAAACATTCGAACGAAGGAGTTTTGATAATGGCTGCAACCAATAGTCCGTGGTATGTAGATACCGCATTTCGAAGGTCGGGTAGGTTTGATAGAATTATTTTTGTTTCGCCACCCGATAGTAAAGCACGGGAAGAAATTTTAAATATTTATTTGAAAGATAAACCAACAGATAATATTGATATAAAAACCTTAGTTAAAAACACCGAAGAATTTACTGGAGCCGATATGAAGGCACTAGTGGATATTGCCATTGAAAGTAAATTACCTGAATCTATTAAACAAAATAAAGTGTTGCCTATCAATACATCTGATTTAAAAAAGGCGGTTTCGCTGGTTAAGTCGCCAACAAAAGAATGGTTTAGCAGTGCCAAAAATTATGCTTTATACTCCAACGAAGGTGGACAGTACGATGATATTTTAAAATACTTGAATATTAAAAAGTAATATGGATATTGAAAATATCATTGAGCGTGCGCGGGTGCTCATTAACTTAAATAGAAAAAAAGAAGCCGTAAAACAATTGCACGAAGCGTTGGCATACGAACCTAATAATTTATATGTTATTCAACTTTTGTGTAGTTGTTATTACGATTTAGGAAATTATAAGGAATCATTGGAGCGGGCACAAGAAATGATAAGCTTAAGTCCTGATGAAGCACTTGGATATTATTTTTTGGCTATAAACTATGGCGTTTTAGATAAAAATGAATTGGCTTTAAAAAATATTGATATTGCCATTAGTTTAGACCCTTGGGATGCTGATTATTTTGCTTACAAAGCAGCCCTTTATGTGGATGAAAAAGAATGGGAAAAAGTAATAGAAACAACCAATGAGGCGTTGGAAATTGATCCTGAACACACCAATTCACTCAACCATAGAATTACCGCTTTAACCAAACTGAATAGGAAGGACGAAATTTTAACACATGTAGAGGAAGTATTGGCTTCTGACCCTGATAACGCTTATTCGCATAGTACTATTGGTTGGAGTAAACTGGAAACAAAAGAATACCAAGAAGCACAAAAACATTTTGCCGAAGCATTACGGATAGACCCAAATTCTGATAGGGCAAGAATTGGAATGACTAACGCAATAAAAGGCACCAATTTTCTGTATAGTTTAGTTTTAAGCTATTCGTTTTGGGTAAATAACCACAAAGGAAATATTGGCTGGGGAATTGGAATTGGAGTTTTTGTTTTATCAAGGTTTTTAAAGGTTTTGGCAGCGGTATCACCTATTTTTTTAATATTGTTTATCGCGATTTTTGCATTGATATATTTTAGTTGGATTTTAAATCCTATTTCAAACCTCATTTTAAAGTACGATAAGTTTGGAAAATACCTTTTAACTAAAGATGAAACCAAAGCAGTAAATATTGTGAGCGTTGGTTTAATATTAGGTGTTGTTTTTATTACTGTTGGTGTAATTTTTAGCAGTACTTTTTTTTATTATTTATCATTTATTGCCTTTACATTAATCATTCCTTTTTCAAATTATTACGATTCAGATGAAGAGGAACAAACACCTCGGTTTTTATATTATTGTTATGGATTAGCTGCTTTGGTGGCTATTTCAATATTGATTTTTTTTATTGATTATAATATAAGTTTTGGTTTTGGTATAGCTTACTTAATAGGAGTTATTGCGTATACTTGGGTAAAACCATTTTTGGCTAAAGTGTAAT